>DATNQJ010000176.1:0-2780 GCA_036704085.1 Stenomitos sp. | reverse complement strand
GGGCTAGGCCCGCGGGCTCGCTCGACTGTCCACGTCCGGGGCCCCGATCCGGTACAATGGGAGGATTTGGAGCTCGCAAAGGACGTGGGGATGCCCTGTTACGCGGATTACCTCGAATCGGGCGGCGCGTGGATCCAGGAGCTGGTGTGCCACCGGCTGGGTCTTGCGCCCTTGCGCACCGCCGATCATGCGGCCTGGGAGGCCGTGGCGGCGCGGTTTCTCGCGCTACCGCACCTGCAGGAGCTGCTCGCGGGCCTCTCGGAGCTGGAGCGCGACCTGCTCTGGATGGCCGTCTTCCCGGCCAACGGAGCGAGCGATCGCGAGATCCTGGACTTCTCCCGCCGCCAGGGCTACGAGCGCAACGAGGCCCAGGAGGCCCTGTACCACCTCGCGCGGACGGGCCTCCTCTTCTGCTCGCGCGGTTGGAGCAACGACATCACCTGCTACGTGCCCCCGGACCTCGCCGGCCGGCTTTTGGCCCTGCGCGGGCTCACGCGGCCACCCGTCCTGACTCCTGCTGCGGAGGCGCCCCGGAGCTACCGGTCCGAGGAGCTGGCCCTGCACCGGGACCTCTACACCCTCCTGACCGCCATCGAGAAGGAGCCGCCGCAGCTCACCCAGCAAACGGGGCTCATCTACAAGCGCCAGCTCGAAAAGGGCCTCCTGCCCAAGCTCGAGATCCAGGAAAGGGCGCCCGCCGACGGCAGCTACCCGCCGCGCTTTTCCTTCCTGTTCGACTTCTGCCGGGCGAGCCAGCTGTTGCTCAAGAGCCGGGACAGCCGCGTGATCGTCTCGCCTGGGGTGCCGCGCTGGTTCGCCCTGTCTCCTCTCGAGCAGGCACGAGCCCTCTTCAGCTTCTGGGAGTACCGCTGCCTCAAGGCGGGCTGGCGCTTCGAACAGCGCATCCTGGTGCGGGTCCTGTCGACCTGCGAGCCGGGCGTCTGGTACGACGCGACGAGCCTGGCGCCCTTGGTCCAGACCTGGTTCGGCAAGGCCCCGGCGTCGGTCGCGGACACCTTCAAGACCCTCGCCTATCAGAGCCTCCTCGACCTCGCCTTGGACGCGCAGGGCCACCCCGCCACGTTCCGGCTCACGGAGCTCGGGGCCGCCCTCCTGGAGGTGCCGCAGGCGGTGGATCCCACGCAGGACGATCCGACGCCCCGGGCCTATGAGCCGCCCATCACGACCACCTTCCTCCTGCAGCCCAATTACGAGGTCCTGGTGCCGCGTACCATGGACCTGTCGGTCCGCCATCGCCTGGACCAGATCGCCGACCTGTTGCGGGCGGACACCCTCTCGCGCTACCGGCTGTCGGAGGCCTCGGTGCAGCGCGCCATGGAGCTCGGCTGGGAGGTTGCCGAGCTGCTCGACTTCTTGCGGCACCACTCCGAGGCCGACCTGCCGCAGAACGTGCAGATGACGATCACGGACTGGGCCGAGCGCTACGGCCGGATCACCTTCTGGGACGTCTTCGTGATGCGGGTGGCCGATCGCGCGCTCGCCAAGGAGCTCCAGGCGCACCCGGCGATCGCCCCCTTCCTGCATGGCGAAATCGCGCCGACGGCCTTCATCTGCGCGCGCAAGGAGCACCCGCAGCTGGTCGCGGCGCTCAAGGCGTACGGCTACTGGCCACGCGTGGGCGTCATCCACCCGGAGCCCGCGGACGCCCAGGCCCCGAAGGCCCCTGCGCGCGACGTCCTGATCCTCGACTTCGGGGCGGGCCAGCGGCTGCCCTTGGCCATCAATCAGCAGATCGCCAAACCCACCGGTCGGAAGACGGGCCCCCTGCGCCGCAAGGAGCGCGGCGGCCGGGATCTGCCCAGCGCCGCCATCGAGGAGCTGGTGAAGACCGCCATCGACGAGCGCAAGCAGCTCGAGATCGAGTACCTGGCCCCGGCCTCCGGGCGCACGCGCCGCACCATCGACCCCAAACTGCTCACAGGCGACCAGGTCGAGGCCTTTTGCCATCTGCGCTCGGAAGATCGTCGTTTTGCCCTGCACAACATCCTCGAGATCTGGGTATTGGAGTAGTCGACGTCCCGCCCAACCCTTGCTCGCTCGATCGGAGTCGCTCATGGTCCTCGTGCTGCGCCTTGGCCTCCTCCTCGCCCTCCTCCTGCCCTGGGCCGGCCCGGCCACGGCCCAGGCGGCGGCTCCCAGGCTCATGTTCGTCGCGGCCTCCAACAACAAGGCCAAGGGGCCGGATGCCGTGGACGGCGATCGCAGCACCACCTGGCTCGGCATCGCCCACCGGGAGCCCGCCTGGATCACCTTCAAGGTCGAGGGCGACACGCCCCTGATCGGCCTGGTCGTCACCATGGCCAAGATGCCGAGCAGCACCTTCTACCACGTGGATCTCTCGCAGGACGGGCAGACCTTCGAGCCGGTGCTCCAGAACCTCCGCAACGAGAACGACAAGGCCACCGTGCGGCCCTTCGGCACCGTGCGGGCCGAGCGCTACCTGCGCCTGCGCTTCGAGAACGGCAGCCGGCAGGCGATGGTCCCCTTCGCCCTGTACGAGGTCTCGGCGCTGCCGGCAGGCTCCTTGCCCGACGCCGAAACGCTGTCGACCCCCAGCGTGCCGCTCGTGGTGGCCCAGAGCCCGACGCCCGCCCCGGCTCCCCGCATCCTGGGGACGGTCCTCGGGCGCTGGGATGGCGATCGCGTGCTGGTGGTGGTCGGAGACGGCTTCCCGCAGGGGATCGAGTCGGTCCAGATCGACGACTGGCGGCTCCGGGTGCTGCAGTCGACCAGCACCCAGATCCTCTGCCAGTATCCGT
>DATNQJ010000175.1:0-5721 GCA_036704085.1 Stenomitos sp. | reverse complement strand
TGCAGCTTGAACTGCGCGAGGCTGCCGTCCATTCGGCCCCACAGGTAGGCGGCATCCTGCGGCACCTGGATGACCTGGGTCCAGCTCTTGCCCTTCACCTTCAGGGTGGCGAACAGACCCGCCTTGGTGTAGAGCTTCACGCTGTCGCCATCGGCATTGTCCGCCCGCACCCGCAGGGCCATCGGCTTGGTGAGCTTGACCGAGTCGCCCGGCACGCCCGTGAAGCTCTGGTCACCGGCCACGTCCGCCTCCAGGAAGAGGCGCGCCGACTTGGGGCTGCGCACGCCCATGGTGTGGCCCTCGCGGATGGCCTTGAGCAGCGAGTTCTCGGACTTGTCCGGGGCGTAGACGAGCGTGCAGGGCTCGGTGACCTTCTGGGGCCAGCGGTGGTAGTCGGAGGCCGCGGTGATGGGAATCCGGATGCCCCGCTTCAGGAGGCCGTCCCACCACGAGATGCCCTGCTCTGCCGCAAGCCCGATCGACCGCTGGTTGTCCTCGGTGAGGAAGGCCTGAGCCTGGGCCTCTTCGTCCACGTCAGGCACGAAGTAGTGGCCGCTCCAGACCTCGAGGGCGTTGAGGCGGGGATCGTACCCACCTGTCCAGTGGCTCGCCCCCGGGGCGAATGGGTGGTGCACGATGAGGGTCGCGCCGCCCTCGTAGCCCCTGGCGATCGCCTCGGCTGGCGTCACGGTGTTCGGGATGGTGGCCGTCCAGCCGAGCAGCGCCGGCCCGTGCATGCCGATGTGCCCCTGCTTGGAGGTCCACTCGGTCGAGTGCAGGAGGGTCAGATCCTGCTCTTGCTTGAACGAGGCCTCGGCGAACTGGGCGAGGGTGTCGTGCTCGCTGAGGGCGAGGGCGTCCGCCCCCTGCTCCTTGGCCATCCGGATGATCTCCGAGATGGTGTTCTTGCCTTCCTTGACCGAGCTGTGGGTGTGCAGCTCGACCGCCCACCACTTGCCGGTCCGGGCCTTGGCGGTCACTTGGTCGGAGGCCTTGCCGCCCATCAGCCCGGGGGACAGGCCGCAGCCAGCCAGGGCGACGATGAGGGCGAAGGCCGAAAGACGAGTCGCGTTCAAGATGGAACCTCCTGAGACGAACCGGCGAACGATCCCAACTTAACCTATCCTTAGTTTTCTGTAAACCACTCTTAAACTAAGTTAGTCGCCACTAACCAAGCAAAAGCCCTCAGGGTGGGGCTTTCCGGCGCATGCACCGCACCCGACAAAGCCCCAACGAGCTTTCCGCCCCTTAGACTCGCCCTGACGGGCGACAGGCCTTCCTCCGCGGCACATGCCCCTGGGAGCGCCGGCATCTTGCCGGTCCCCAACGTCCCGGGGGCCGGCGAGGACGCCTAAAAAAGGCCCCCCTGTCTCCAGGGGGGCGAGTCGCGTGGGCCTTAGCCCTTGAGCTGGATATGCAGCTCGCGCAGCTGCTTGGCGTCCACCGGGCTCGGGCAGTTGGCCATCAGGTCCTTCGCCGACTGGGTCTTGGGGAAGGCGATGACGTCGCGGATGTTGTCCCGGCCGATGAGGATCATGATGATCCGGTCCAGGCCGAGCGCCAGACCGCCGTGGGGCGGCGTGCCGTAATCGAAGGCGGACAGGAGGAAGCCGAACTTCTGCTGGATCTCCTCCTCATTGAGGCCCAACAGGCGGAAGACCCGCTCCTGGACGTCGCGCTGGAAGATACGGAGGCTGCCGCCGCCGATCTCGTAGCCGTTGAGGACGATGTCGTAGGCGATCGCCTTGACCGACTCGGGATCCGACTCGAGCTGGTCGAGGTCCTCGTCGCGCGGACGGGTGAACGGGTGGTGCATCGAGTAGTAGCGGCCCTCGGCCTCGTCGTACTCGAACATGGGGAAGTCCGTGACCCACAGGAGGTCGAAGCGGCCCTCGGGGATGAGCTTGAGGTCCTCGCCCAGCTTGAGGCGCAGACGGCCGAGCACCTCGGCCACGTTCTTGGGCTTGTCGGCCGCAAAGAAGATCAGGTCGCCGGGCTTGGCGCCCATGGCGGCGACCACGCGCTCGATCTCCTCGGGCGTGAGGTTCTTGGCGACCGGGCCCGAGGTCTCGCCGACCTTGATGTAGGCGAGGCCCTTGGCGCCGAAGCCGCGCACGAACTCGGTCAACGCGTCGATCTGCGAGCGCGAGATCTTGGTCGAGCCCTCGGGCACGCAGATGGCCTTGACCTGGGGGGCCTCCGCAAAGACCTTGAAGCTCGAGCCGCGCAGGGTCTCGGTGAGGTCGACGAGCTCGAGGCCGAAGCGGGTGTCGGGCTTGTCCGAGCCGAAGCGGCTCATGGCCTCTGCGTAGGTGAGGCGCGGCACGTTGCCGATCTCGGCGCCCGCAATCTCCTTGACCAGCTTCTTGACCAGGGCCTCGATGATGCCGAGGATCTGGTCCTGGCTGGGGAAGCTCATCTCGACGTCGAGCTGGGTGAACTCCGGCTGACGGTCGGCGCGCAGGTCCTCGTCCCGGAAGCAGCGGGCGATCTGGAAGTAGCGATCGTAGCCCGAGACCATCAAGAGCTGCTTGAAGATCTGCGGCGACTGCGGCAGGGCGAAGAACTCGCCCGGGTGCACGCGGCTGGGCACCAGGTAGTCGCGCGCGCCTTCCGGCGTGCTCTTGGTGAGGATGGGCGTCTCGAACTCGATGAAGCCGAGGTCGTCCATGTAGCGGCGGACGATCTGGTTCATGCGGTGGCGCTTGATCATCGCCTCCTGCATGAACGGCTGGCGCAGGTCCAAGAAGCGGTTCTTGAGGCGGGTCGTCTCCTCGACCTCGGGCTTACCGGCCTCGATCTGGAAGGGCAGGGGCTTGGAAGCGTTCCAGATGACCAGGTTGTCGGCGTAGACCTCGATCTCGCCGGTAACCATGCGGGGGTTGGCCATGCCCTCGGCGCGGGCGCGCACCGTGCCCGTCACGCCGATGACGTACTCGTTGCGGAGCCGATCGGCCAGCGCGTGCGACTCCTGGGAGACCTCAGGGCTGAAGACCACCTGCACCAGTCCGTTGCGGTCGCGCAGGTCGACGAAGATGACGCCGCCGTGGTCCCGGCGGGAATCGACCCATCCGTAGAGGGTCACGGTCTGGCCAATCTCGGTGGGGCGGATGTCGCCGCAGTAGTGCGAGCGTTCGCCGAGGCGGATCTGAGGCATGGCGGTCTTCACAATCGGCTCCTGTCTGAGGGATGTCGATAGCTTGCCCCGAGGGCGGTGCCACGATCGGGGCCAGAGTAAGCTATAATGTATTTTTAACCTCTCTTATTCTAACCCAGCTAGCACCGATCCACAATCTTCCTTGGATCGGTCCGTTCGGAAGGGGAACCATACGTGACTGAGACCGCCACTCGCCAGACGGCGAAAATCTCCCACCTCAAGGACTTCGTCGACCAGGAAGTCACCATCAAGGGGTGGCTCTACAACAAGCGCTCCAAGGGCAAGCTGCAGTTCCTGCAGGTTCGCGACGGATCGGGCATCGTGCAGGCCGTCGTCGTGCGCGGCCAGGTCTCGGACGAGAGCTGGGAAGCGGCGGACAAGCTGACGCAGGAGGCCTCGGTCATCGTGACCGGCACGGTGCGTGCCGATGAGCGCGCCCAGGGCGGCTACGAGCTGACGGCGACCGGCGTCGAGGTCGTCCAGCTGCCCCTCGGCGAGTATCCCATCTCGCCCAAGGAGCACGGCGTGGACTTCCTCATGAACCACCGCCACCTCTGGATCCGCTCCAAGCGCCAGCATGCCATCCTGCGCATCCGCTCGACCATCGAACAGGCCATGCACACCTTCTTCGAGCAGCGCGAGTTCATGCGCTTCGACACGCCGATCCTGACGCCGGCGGCCTGCGAAGGCACCACCACCCTGTTCGAGACCGAGTACTTCGGCGATCCCGCCTTCCTCGCCCAGTCGGGTCAGCTCTACCTCGAGGCGGGCGCCATGGCCTTCGGCAACGTCTACTGCTTCGGGCCGACCTTCCGCGCCGAGAAGTCCAAGACCCGCCGCCACCTGATGGAGTTCTGGATGGTCGAGGCCGAGATGGCCTACGTGGAGCTCGCCGAGAACATCCAGGTCCAGGAGGACTTCGTCCGCCACGTCGTACAGCGGGTGCTCGAGAAGAACCGCGCGGACCTCGAGGTGCTCGAGCGCGACGTCACTAAGCTCGAGAAGACCGCCCAGGGCGGCTTCCCCCGCATCACCTACGATGAGGCCGTCGAGCGCCTGCAGAAGGCGGGCTCGGACATCAAGTGGGGCGAGGACTTCGGGAACGACGACGAGGACATCCTCGCCAACCAGTTCGACACCCCCTTCTTCGTCACCCACTACCCCACGGCGATCAAGGCCTTCTACATGCAACCGGATCCGAACCGGCCCGAGGTGGCCCTGTGCGCCGACATGCTCGCCCCCGAGGGCTACGGCGAGATCATCGGCGGCAGCCAGCGTATCGCCGACTACGACCTGTTCGTGCAGCGCATGAAGGAGCATGACCTCAGCGAGGAGGCCTACGGCTGGTACCTCGACCTGCGCAAGTACGGCTCGGTTCCGCACAGCGGCTTTGGCCTCGGCATCGAGCGCACCATCCGCTGGGTCTGCGGTCTCGAGCACATCCGCGAGTGCATTCCGTTCCCGCGGCTGTTGACCCGCATCTATCCCTAACCCCTCCCGGGGGCCGCGAATCCGCGGCCCCCGGTCGTTTCTCCGTAGAAACTACGCTTCTGGCGCCCAACCGGGACTCCTACACTCGCAGCATACCCCCACCCCGTATCTTGAGGAGGCTGCCATGTTCCGCCCCGTGTTCCTTGCCGCGTTCGCCCTGACGCTTGCCGCCACTCCCGGCCTGGCGGCCCCCATGAAGACCAGCGTGCCGCTGGCCCGTGTGGAGAAGCCCGTGGCATGGGTCGTCGCCCCCTTCAACAACGAGCCGCAGGATCTCATGCTCTTCGGCGTGGCGCGGGTGCCGGCCAACGAAGGCGTCCTCGATCGCGTGGTGCGGCTGGCGGCAGGCGCCGGGCTCGTGTATGCCGCAGCGACTCAGCCCTCGTGGCCCGTAGCCGGAACGGCGGCGGCCTACGCGGGCGGTGGGATCCTCGCCGTGACCGGCTTGACGGGCTACTGCGCGCTTTACCAGCCGTTCGGCATCAGCACGCGCTTCTAGACGGGCGCTCGCGTGCCACGTCCTGGCAAACACGCACCCCAAGGGAGGTAGCGACGCGCTATCTCCCGTTCTTCTGAACCCGGGCCGATCCCAGCCCCCTTAGCGGCCCGGGTGTTCCGTAATTACTACCGTTCATCCCCGCCTGGCAGACTTCTACCATGGAAACCAATCGGCTCGGCGCTCCAGGGAACGCCGAGCACCTGCTATGGGAGAACGTGCATGCGGAGGCTTTCCCGCGCCAGCCTGCGGCTCATCGGCCTCATGAGCCTCACGATGATCGCCGTGGAGGTGATCCTGCCGCTCGGCATCATCACGACCTACTGCCTGATCGAGGGGATCTGCTCGCTGGCGGACCTCAAGGCCCTGGGCTTCTACCTGACCTACCTGCCCGTCCTCATGATCGCGACGGGCCTCCTGCACGCGCGGCTCGGCGCTCCTGTCACCGAGGGCATGGAGGCCGCGCTTGGCGGCGCTCCCCTCGAAGGGGTGCGGCTGGACAAGGCCCGGAAGGCGGCCCTCCGCACGCCCCGGCGAGTCGGACTTTCCGTGGGCCTTGCGTGGTGCCTCATCCATC
>DATNQJ010000174.1:0-9816 GCA_036704085.1 Stenomitos sp. | reverse complement strand
GAACGTCTTCGGGCGCCTGTACTGGCGGGTAGGCGCGGGCGTGCGCATCGCGGGCGGGCACGGCCCGGAGACCGCGGAGCTCCTGACCAAGGGATCGGGCGCGCCGATGCTGCTCTTGGGCAGCAAGGAGGACCCGCAGGGCCTCTTGCGGCAGCTGAACATGGTCGCGCCCGAGCCGCGCAGCCTCCGGGTCTTCAACGGGCCGGGGACGCCCGTGGCGTGGAGCGACTTCCAGGCCTACTACCACACGCTCGATCAGTGGTTCAGCCTCACGCTCGCAGAGCCCGACAGCAAGGCGAACGTCATGCCGGGGGCGACGACGCCCGAGGCGACGGAGTCGGCGGAATAACCCTTCGCTCGTCCGTAATCGAAAGCCCCCTGCGTGAGCAGGGGGCTTTCGAGTTAGAACTTGGGCGGACCCGAGGTGGGGTCGCCGCCTCCGGCGGGCGCGTTGTCGCCGCCATCCGACGGGCGGGTGTCGGTGTTGATCTCGCCCGTGGACTGGAGCCGCGTCTGGATGCGCGGGGTCACGATCAGCACGATGTCCGTCTGGACCTCGTCCGACGTGTTTCGGCGGAACAGGGAGCCGATGAGCGGAACGTCTCCCAGGACGGGAATCTTCGAGGTGGACTGGACCACCTGCGTCCGCTTCAGGCCGCCGATGACGATGCTCTCGTTGTCGCGCACCCGCATGGTCGTGTTGATGGTCCGGATGTCGACCGGCGGCAGGTTGCCCGGCGCCGACGTGCCCGCCACGCTGATCGTGGGCTGCATCTCCAGCGTCACGAAGCCCGCCGTATCGACCCGAGGCTTGATCTGCAGCGTCTGGTTGACGTCCACGAACTCCTGGCTCGTGACCACCACCCGGTCGTTCGACGTGACCTTGGTGTAGGGGATCTTGTTGGAGATGGTGATCGTGGCCTGCTGGTTGTCCTGGGCCACGACCTTCGGGTTGGCCATCACCTTCGCCAGGCCGTTCTGCACCAGGGCGTCGATGCGGGCGTTGAAGTTCGCCGTGAAGTTGCCCAGCGCGTTGTAGGTCAAGGACATGCCGCCCGCCCCCGTGCTGGGGTTGCCCGCCTGGTTGCCGGCGCCGCCCGCCGTGCCGTCCGGGCTGGGGTTGTTGAAGCCCGCCCCGAACTTGGCCCCGCCGAAGCCGTAGTTGACCCCGAGCTGGCGCGAGCCGGTCTCGGTGGTCTCCAGCATCTTGACCTCGATCTCGACCTGGGGCGTGGGCACGTCCAGAAGCGCCTTGAGGGCGCGCGCCCGGTCGATCATCTCTTCGGGGGCCGTCACCAGCAGGGAGTTGGTGCGCTCGTCCTTGATGATCTTGATGTTGGGGTCGGTGGTGCCGGCCCCGGCGCCCGCCGCGCTGCTGCCGCCGGGAGCCGGAGCGGCGCCCTGACCACCGGCCGCCATGGCCTGCTGATCGCTCAGGGCCTGCTTGAAGATGGTCTCGACGTCGGTGACCTTGGCGTTGTCGAAGCGCAGGAGGATGGTCTGGGTGCCGGAGAAGCCCTTCTTGCGGAAGACCTCGTCGGTGGCGATGAGCAGCGTCGTGCCCATGCGGCGGGCCGTGAGGTTCTTCATCTTCAGGACGAGGTTGAAGGCTTCGTCCAAAGGAACGGCCTTGAGCGACAGGGAGACGGACCCCGTCACCGACTCGTCGATGATAAGGTTCATGCCGCCCTTCTTGCCCATCATCTCCAGGGTGGCGCGCACGTCGGCGTTGGCCATGTTGAGGGTGAGCAGGGTCGGGTTGCTGATCAGCTTCGGGCGATCCGTCCCGATGGTCTTGTCCGTGACCGCGTTGTAGGTCGGCGTCGCGGCCGTGGCCGGCAGGGCGACCCCGAGCAGCACGCTCGCGGCGAGGAGGGGCGAGAGGGCCCGCCTGGCGGACCTGCCTGCCTGGGGCAGGCCGAGCATCGACTTGATCATTGAGCGTCCGCTCCTCCTATGGTCTTGGGGAACCGTCGGCCATTCAGCATCAGCACGACCTTGTTGCTTTCGATCTTCACGACGCGCGAGCCGTCCTCGAGGATCTCGCCGAGCCGGGCCTCACGGGTCGAGCCGTCCTGCTCCAGCAGGGCGAGCTGCTCGCGGCCCGTGTTCAGGACGCCGGCGAGGTTCCACTTGGGCAGGACCAACGGCCCGCGCGCCGGCTCGTCACCGGCCTCGGGCGGGTCGATCACCACCTCGCGGTTGCCCTGGGCGTTGATCCGGGTGGCCACCTTCACGGTCTTGGGCGCCGTCAGGATCTTCTGGGGAATGACCTTGACCGGCCTGAACTCGGGGATCGCCGGCAAGGGCTGGATGATGGCCGGGTCCGGGTTGACCAGGGCCACGAAGGGATCCTCACGACCCGAGTTCTCACGCGCCATGCGCACCAGGTCCGCCTTGGTGGTCGCCCGGATGTGGTCGTTGGCGACCGGCGCGACCGTGCCGAACTCGGGGTTGTTCAAGACCGGCCCGGTGGGGGCGGGCTGCGCCGTCTCGGCGCCCGGAGGCGCGGCGAGCGAGATGGCCGGTGCGGCCTTGGCCGGCTTGGGCGCGGCGATTGCCGGCTTGGGCGCGGCAATGGCCGCGGGCTGGGTGGCCTTGGGCACCAGGGCGTCGATCACGAGGGCTGGGTTCGGCGTGCCCTTCCCGAGCGGCGCGGCGTCCACCGGGGCCGACAAGGAGAGGTTCTGGGCGTACAGCAAGCTGCCCAGCCCCAGCGTGGTCAGCGCCGGGATGATCATCACTTGTTGGAAGGTGACTTTGCGGGTCGTCATCGGGTAGCCCTCTTACTGATTGAGCGCATAGGTCGTCAAGGTGAAGTTCACCTGTAGTTCGTTGCCGAGCTTGCTGTCGCCAGCCGGGCTCAAGGTGGGGTTCTCGATGGTCAGCACGCGCTCGTAGCGGCTGAGCATGTCGAACAGGAGGATGATCGAGGGGTAGCTCCCCTTGGCCTGGATGTCGATGCTGATCTTGCCCAGGTCCCTGAGGGAGGCCTGGGTGAGCATCGTGAACTCCTTGGGCTGGAAGCTGAGGAGCTGGTTGTGCGAGTCCTGGAAGATCTTCTGCAGATCCACGAGCAGGATCGAGAGGATCTGGCCCCGTGGGGGGAAGCGGCTGCGCAGGGCCGCCATGTTGTCCTGGACCCGCTTCAGGCGCTCGCGGGCCTGCGGCTCGGTCAAAGTCTGCCGGGCCGCGGCCTCCTGGGCGGTGCGGGTCTCGTCCCGCTCGCTGCGCAGGGTCATCCAGTCGTTGAACTTGGGCAGATCGTTCTGGGCGAACAGCATCAGGCCGAGGACCACCGAGAGGCCGATGGCCCCCAGCTTCATCTGCTCGGGCGTGATGGTGCGGCCGAAAAGCGTGATGTTCTCCATCTAGCCTCCCACCGCCTGTGCCGCGAGATCGCAGTCGACCGTGAAGCGAATCACGGTCTGGCCGCCCATGGGATCCGACTGAAGGCCGCCCAGCACCGGGTGGTTGAAGTTCGCGGCATTCTGGAGGTTGGTGTAGAAGAAGGCGATCGAGCGGTAGTCGAGGGCGGTGCCCTCGAGCCTCAGCTTGTTGCCGCCCTCGATGGTCAGGCGCGTCAGCCACATGTCGGTGGGCGTCAGGTCGCGCACCTCCTCGAGGACCGTCTTCCAGGCGCCGCTCTGCTTGGCGAGGGTCAACAGGGTGTTGTAGTCCCCTTCCAGGGACTCGGCCTGCTTCTGGATCCGCGCGATTTCCTTGGTCTTGGCGTTGCTCTGGTTGGTGCTCGTCTTGAGCTGCGCGATCTCGGCCTGAGTGGGGGCGATGAGGAAGTTGTCCATCGCCATGCCGATGAGGGTCGGCAGCAAGAAGGCGCTGACGAGCCCGACCGCCGCGGTGATGAGCAGATCGGGGTCGATGTTGAGCTCGGGGGCAAGGGCCAGGCCAGCGGACGGGCGATCGCCGATCAGGTTGATGTTGATCGTCTTCATACGCCCGTGGCACCTCGCATGGCGAGCCCGATCGCCGTGGCCAGAGTGGGGGCCTGGGGATAGAGCAGCTCCGGATCGAAGGCCCCCTCGTCGATCTCGATCTTGGCGAAGGGGTTGACCAGCTGGACCTGGAGGCCCAGGCGGGTGGTCAGGAAGCGTTCGAGGTTCTTGAGGTTGCCGCCGCGCCCGCTGATGAGCACGTGGTCGATGGGCTCGGTTCCCTGGGACAGGTAGAAGTCCAGGGAGCGGCCGATCTCACCCGTGAGCTCGGCGAGCGCCGGCCGGATGATCTCGGTGGCCTGCTCGATCTGGGGCGAGACCGGGTCGTAGCTCTGCGGATCCACGTCGATCTCGTCGAGGACCGAGCGGGCGGTCTCCTCGTCGAGGCCGAGCGAGTTGATGATGGAGTCCAGGAAGTACGAGTAGCCGATGGGGATCGAGCGGGTGAAGCGGGGCACGCCGTCCACCATGATGTTGATGTCGGTGGTCCAGCCCTGGATGTGGACCAGGGCCACGCTCTGATCGTCTCCGAGCTGCTCGGTGTCGGCGATCGCGCGCATGACCGCAAAGGAGGCCACGTCCACGCATGTGAGGTCCAGGCCCGCCTCGGAGGTGGCCGCCTGGAACGAGTTGACGAGGTTCTTCTGGGCGGCCACCAGGATGACCTCCTGCTTGGCCACGCCGTCCTCCTCCACCTCGTTGATCACCTGGAAGGAGAGGTTCACGTCCTCGATGGCAAAGGGGATGTAGCGCTCGGCCTCGAACTCGATGACTTCCCGGAGCTCGTTCTCGGGCATCATGGGGAAGCGGACCGGGCGCACGATGGTGCTCTGGCCGGCTACGGCCGTCACGGCCGACTTGGCCTGGATGCCGTTCTCTTCGAGCAGCTCGCTGATGACCTCGGCCACGGCCGACGGGTCCATGATCTCGCCGTCCTGGACCGCGTTCAGGGGCGTGCTCGCCACCGCGATGTTCTCGAGGTGGAGCTGGTTGCGCTGCTTCTTGAGCTCGACGACGACGATCGTGTCGGACGTGATGTCCAGCCCGACGCGGGAGCCCTTTTTCATGCCCCCCATCAAGCTATCGATGATCGACTTGAGATCCATCGCCATCTCCCACCTAGCCCAGGATCAACCCGAGGTACCAGTTCCAGAGCGCCCCGCCGACGAACAGGCTCGCCAGCGCCCCGACCACCATGCTGGGGCCGAAGGGGAAGGGCTTGCTCTCGCCACCCGCACGGGCCTTGAGGGCCAAGCCCACGACCGAGCCCAGGGTGAAGGCGATCATGAGCGCCACGGCCAGCCCCGAGGGACCGAGCCACGCGCCCATCAGGGCCGCGAGCTTCGCGTCCCCGCGCCCCATCCCGGGCACCCCGAGGGCCTTCTCGGAGGCCCACTCGATGAACCGGAAGAAGGCGTAGCCTCCCACCGCGGCCGCGGTGTGCGGGAGCCAGGCGCCCGCGATGACGGCCCCGTAGACGAGCCCGAGGGCGATGCCCGGCCAGGTCATCACGTCCAGGATGAGCATCGTGTCGATGTCGATCCAGAAGATGGCGATCAGGGCCGAGACCAGGAGGGCCTCGGCGAAGAAACGCGGCGTGGGACCTTCGCGCAGGATCAAGGCCATCCAGAACAGTCCCGTGCTGGCCTCGACGACCGGGTAGCGCCAGGAGATCGGGTCCTTACAGGTGCGGCACCGCCCGCGGAGCGCCAGGAAGCTCAACACGGGGATGTTCTCCCACCAGTTGAGCGGCGTGGAACAGTGCGGGCAATGGGATCCGGGCCAAACCACGGATTCCTCGCGGGGCAGCCGGTAGATCACCACGTTGAGGAAGCTTCCGATCAGGCACCCAAACACCAAGGCGACGCTCGCGAGGAACGCCGCTGGTAGCTGAGTTTCAACCATCGTCATCGAGGTGCGCTTCCTTTAGGTCGGCCCCGGAGGGGGCGAACACCCCCTGTGGGGCGTCCCCAAACGATTCTACCCACTCGCCGGGTGAACCTATCACCCGAGGGTTTCCCCATCATAGCCACTTAGGAGCGGCTCCGGCGGTGAGCGGCGCACATTTATGTTATTCCGGGACCGCAACTCCCAAGCGCTTGAGCGCACGGCGGGCGATCCCCCGGACGCGATCGTCGCCGCGTTCGTAGATGGCCTGCCAGGTCGCGACGGCGAGGTCGCGCTTGTTGCCCTTGGCGTAGAGGCCCGCGGCCATGTGGCGGGCGCTGGGCGGACAGTTGGGTAACGCGGCAGCCTGGTCGAAGTGCTGGGCCGCCTTGAGGTAATCCTTGGCGTACAGGAACTCGATGAAGCCGAGCTGGTAGGGATACATCCACAGGTCGGGATAGCGGGCCTGCCCCTTTTCGAGCAGGCGGATCGCCTCGGGTGTGCGCTTGCCGTCGGCGAGCATCCACGATCCGAAGGTCGTGAGCTCGTGGAAGCGCGGATCGAAGTCGCTCGCCAGATCCAGGGCCTCGTACATGCCGCGGAAGTCGCGCTTCTCCTCGTCGTCGATGAGCTGATCGCCGTTGTGCTGCAGGGACTGGATCCAGAGCAGGTCGGCGGCGAGGTTCTCGAAGTCGCTCACGAGCACCTTGGCGATCTGGGGGTTGGGCACCACCAGGCGCGAGGGGTGCTCGGCCTTGACCGTGACGAGCTGTCCCAGGCACAGGGCCTGGGCGCCCCAGAAGACCCCGGCGATCCCGAGTGCTGCCAAGAGACGTTTCATGGCGCTAGAATTCCCGCCGCTCGAAGATGGCCGAGGCGGTCGCCAGGAGGGCGACGGTGTAGGCCAGCCCGTAGCCGACTGCCCAGATCCAGCGCAGGGCGGGGACCGCCTCGCCGTAGACGACCTGGTTCTTGGCGTCGAAGGTGCTCAGGTTGGGCAGCACGTAGTAGAGCGCCTCCATGGCGGCCTTGAGGGCCGGGCTCGCCTTCTGGGCGAGCACGCGCAGGGCCTCGGTGTTGTGGCCGATGAGGTAGAGGCTGAAGGTGAGGATCATCCCGAGGATCGGCGAGGTGAAGCTCGAGAAGAAGACCGTGATGGCCACGAGCAGCATGAGCTGGAGCCCGATGAGGCCGATGGCTCCGATGAGCGCCGGCGCAAAGACCCCCTTGAGGGCCGCGAGGCCGAGGTACCCGACCCCCATCAGGCCCAAGAGCACCCAGAGCGTGAGGCTCAGGCCGAGGAACTTGCCGATCAGGAAGATCGGGCGCGGCACGGGCTTGGTGAGCACCACGTAGACCGTGCGCTTGTCGATTTCCTTGTAGATCATGCTGGTGCCGACGAAGATGGCGATCGCCACCCCGAACAGCTCGATGGCCCCCAGGCCCAGGTCGAGCACGATCTTCTGGTCCTGCCCGATGGTGAGCGTCCCGAAGACGACGCTCGAGGCGATCATCAAGAGGGCGAAGACCAGGAGCACGTAGAGGATGCGATCGCGGATGGTCTCGCGGAAGGTGTTGCGAGCGAGATCCCAGAGGCGCGTCATGCGTGCGCGCCTCCGACCAGCCGGATGAAGGCGTCCTCGAGGGTGCCCGTGCCCGCGAGGTCATGGACCTTGCCGCTGCCGACGAGCTTGCCCTGGTTGAGGATGCCGACGCGATCGCACAGCATTTCCACGTCCGAGAGGATGTGCGTGTTGAAGAAGATGGTCTTGCCCTCGCGCTTGAGGTCCAGGATGAGCTCGCGCAGCTGGGCGCGGCCCACCGGGTCCAGGCCGCTCATGGGCTCATCGAGAAAGACGATCTCGGGATCGTTGACGAGGGCCTGCGCCACGCCGATGCGCTGCAGCATGCCCTTGGAGTACTTGCGAAGCTGGGTGTTGGCCGCCGACGTCATGTTGACGCGATCGAGCAGCTTGGCGATGCGCTCCTGCAGCTCCTTGCCGCCGAGACCGAAGAGGCCGCCGCAGAACTCCAGGAACTCCTTGCCCGTCAGGTAGGTGTAGAAATAGGGATTCTCCGGCAGGTAGCCGAGCCGGGCGCGCGTCCGCGTGTCGTCGGGCGCCGCTCCGAGCACCATGGCGCTGCCGGAGGTGGGGCGGATGAGGCCGAGCAGGATCTTCTGGAGGGTGGTCTTGCCCGCGCCGTTGGGGCCGAGTAGGCCAAACGTCTCGCCTTCCGCCACTTGCAGGGTAGCCCCTTCGAGGGCAACCTTGGCAGGCTGTCCGACTTGCGGGGGGTAAACCTTGCCGAGGTTCTGGATGTCGACGACGATCCGGCTCATCAGGTGATCTCCTTGAGGGTGGGCGGTGATTCCAGCCCGTTGTATACCACCCTGGAGCCGCCCCTAACAAGGCGCTCAACGCAAAGGGGCAGGCCATGCATGCCGCATGGCCTGCCCCCGAGCGAAGCGCGGACTAGAAATTCTTCATGTAGAAGACGGCGACGGCGTTGTTGCCGTTCTTGCCGGTGCCGCAGAGCTGGTACTTCTCGCTGGCGTTGCCGCTCATCAGGTACGAGATGGCGCCGAAGTGGGCGACGGTCGTGGGAACGGCGTTGGCTCCGGCCGTCTTGGTCGCGGCAAGGCCGTCCACCGGGCTCTTGGGCGGGGTCAGGCCCGTGGCGAGGGCGGTACCAGCGGCCGCCGTGAGGGCGATGTTCGCCCCCTGCTGGGTGTTCCAGGGGGTCTTGGGGAAGCCGGTCAGGTACGAGGAGCCCGGGGCGACGACGCCACCGGCGACCAGGTCAGCCGGGTAGACGCTGGCATTGTCGACGGCGTACTGCTCGATCGCCATCTGGACGTTGTGGCCGTTGGCCTGGACGCCCGAGTTCTTGGCCTTGTCCTGCGCGCCCATGAAGTTGGGAACGGCGACCGAGGCCAAGATGCCGATGATGACGACGACCACCAGCAGCTCGATGAGGGTGAAGCCATCCTGCTTGGACGGGCTACGGAACATAAGCGATCCTCCGTGAAAATGATGGGGTACGGTGGCGGGGGCTTCACCATTCTTACCGCCGGTTGCCCCGTTTTACACGGCCGGACGCGGACAGGGTTCCAGCATGAGAGGGGGCGGGGCTAGTAGTTCTTCACGTAGAAGACGGTGATGGCATTGTCGCCCTTCTTGCCGCTACCCATGAGCTCGTATAGCTCATTGGCGGTGGACGTTGTCGGCTGCCGGTAGCTGATGGCGCCGAAATCCGTCACGGTGGTCGGAGCGACCAGCGCGCCGGGGGCGATTGCGTTGGAACCGTCAGTCGGGTTCTTGCCGATCTGGGGTGTCACGTTGGCGTTGGGAATGGCGATGTTAGCGGTGATGGCCTGGGTCACGGCCGTTCCCCATGGAGAGGGGGGGTAGAAAGGCTGATAGGTCGAGCCCGCAGCGATGACGGCCGGGTTGAGGCCCTCGGCGGTGGTGGGATAGCGGCCGGTGTTGTCGACCGCATAACGCTCGAGGGCGACCTGAACAACGTGAACGTTGGCCTGGACCGCCGAGTTGCGTGCTCGGTCCTTGGCGCCGGCGAAGTTGGGGACCGCGACGGTTGCCAGGATACCGATGATGACGACCACGATGAGCAGCTCGATGAGCGTGAAGCCCTGCTGCATGCGGCTTGCGCGCATACGTCCTCCGAACTGTATAGGCCAAGTAGCCCTTAGCAGGGGACGACTCCGTCGTCCCCTGCTAAGCGAAGTACCGAGGTTTAGAAGTTCTTGATGTAGAACACGGCGACGGCGTTGTTGCCGTTCTTGCCGGTGCCGGCGAGCTGGTACTTCTCGCTGGCGTTGCCCTGCATCAGGTACGAGATGGAGCCGAAGTCGGCGATGGCCGCACAGGCCGCGCCACTTCCGGGCGTCTTGGTCGCGGCAAGGCCGTCCACCGGGCTCTTGGGCGGGGTCAGGCCCGTGGCGAGGGCGGTA
>DATNQJ010000173.1:0-17020 GCA_036704085.1 Stenomitos sp. | reverse complement strand
GTGCACCCAGCGTGCCGAGCGGCATGAGGCGGCTGCCCGGAATGTGACCCGCCGCGTACTCCGCAGGCTCCCGGACGTCCACGATGAAGGGCGCCTCACCCGACGTCAAGCGCTCCGCCAGCATCTCCGGCGCGATCTCGGGCATCTGGGGGCCAAACATACCAAACACGTCTTCCTCCTGGTCAGCGAACGAAAGGCCCAAAGGGCCAGGGGGTATCTTGGAACCTTCGCCTCCCGGTGTCAAGGCGTCGCCGTCGGGGTTTCGACCGGCAGCCCACGCTCCTGCCAAGCCAGGATGCCGCCCTGAACGTTGGTGACCTGGGTGAAGCCCAGGGAAGCGAGCTCGGTGGCTGCCTTCAGGCTGCGCCGACCGCTGTGGCAGATGACGTACATGGGACGGTCCTTGGGCTGCGTCCCCGCCCAGGCCGCCACGGTCTTCAAGGGCACGTTGAGGGCCCCAGGGACGTGCCCCGCCGCATACTCGGCCGGTTCGCGCACGTCCACGATGAGCGGATGCTGCGGCTCGGCCATGCGAGGGGCGGCCTCTTCCATCGGGATCGACTCGAAGATCGGTGCCGCCGACACGCCCACCGGCATGAGCGCGACCAACAAGGCTACCAAGAGACGACGAACGGTCATGCGGCCCTCCTTGGGCACAAAAAAAGGCCCTCTCATCGAGGGCCTTGAAGCAACGGCTACATCTTGCAGAGCAGACCAATCGTCTTGGTCATGCGGGTCTTGAGCTCCCCGGGGGATAGCTCGGAAAAACAAGCGTCCATGTGGTTTTCGACCAGATCGTTCGTGACCCGGTCCAGGGCGGCCTTGGCGGCCATGATTTGCATGAGGATCTCGTCGCACTCACGCTGCTCAGAAATCATGCGCTGCAGTCCCTTGATCTGGCCCTCGATCCGGCGCAGATTCTGCAGAATCTTCTCGTCTGACTTCACGACTCACTCCTCCTCGGTGAGGACCCTTACCCTCACCCGGTACGAATACGAGGGTCAAACCCTAGTAGCAAGGCCAGATCCGGTGCCCTTCGGGCAGGAACGAGGGACGACGCCGTCGGCCTTACTCATAGTATTTGCCCCCATTCCCACCATTCTTATCGTCTTTGCGACCCTGACAGGCGAATGATTCCCTTATGGTCTCCCCCCGCCATTGCCCACAACAGCGCCGACTCAGCGCGGGCCTTCGCGCAATGCCTCATCGAGCGCCCGCGAGAGGGCCACGTAAGACGAGGGACCGATGAACTTGGCGCTGGCCTGACCATTCCGACCGACCACGAGGAAGGTCGGAGTGTACCGCACCTTCGCAAGGCGAGCCAGCGGCTCGAGGGCTGCCCGGTGCTCCGGTCGATCGATCTGAAGGACCCTGACCTCGGCCCGCGTGGCATAGGCCCGGCGCAGCAGCTCGACCGTGGGCGTCATGGCGATGCATGCCGGGCAATAGGTCGCCCCGATCTCGATCAAGGCGACCTTGCCGGGGGGAGCCACCGAGGCGCCGGACAGCGCCTCCAGTGCGTCGCCCGGGCGAGGCCCGAGGTAGCGATAGCCCACGGTCGCGATGACGCCCACAGAGGCGAGCGTCAAGAGCCGATCCAGCCAGCGGCGCCAAGCAACCACGCCCATCGCTATTCCCCCTCTGGGTAGCTCATATCAGGGACCGACGTCCGGTTAGCCAAGGCCGGGAAGCAGAGGGCGGCCCCAGGGAATCCCGAACATGATGGCCAGGATGGCCAGCCCGTACCAGATGGCGGCCGTGCGATACTTGGCCTCCGGGGCGGCCCGCTTGACCATGACGCTGCCCACGTGCGCGAGGGCCGCCGCCACCACCATCACAGCGATGTGCTCGACCGCGAAGAACCGCAGCGCGGGATCCTTCATGGCCCCCTTCATGTTGGCGTAGGCCGCCTTGGTGACCGGGCTCAGCATGAACTGAAGGAGGAGGCCCAGCAGGATCTGGAGGTCCAGGACGCCCACGAAGGCCACCCCGAAGCGGCGGTCGGACTCCTTCCAGTCGACCTTGCCGAACCAGCCCCGCAGGGCGTTGCCAAGCGCCAGCAGAGCAGCCAGCAGCACAATCCAGCGCATGACGTTATGCGTCCCGAGAACAAATGCGTACATGTGAGCCTTTCTAGCGATGGCGGGGACAGGAGGCCCGCCTCGCGATGAACAGCCGTTCGGCTCCCCGAATGGTACCAGCATGCGCCCGCAAGAGCCAGCCTTGGTCAAATGAGCCGCCTGGAGGTATGCTCCCCGTATGCGAATTCTGGTGGTCGAAGACCATGTGGCCCTGGCCAATGCCCTTCAGGAGTCCCTCGAGTCCGACGGGCACGCCGTGGATGTCGCGCACGACGGGGCGACGGGCCTGGAGTTGCTCCTGGCCTTCCCTTACGACCTCATCATCCTCGACGTGACCCTGCCGGGCCGCTCGGGCCTCGAGGTCTGCCGTGAAGCGCGCGATCGCCACATCGCCTCTCCCATCCTCATGCTGACGGCCCGCGACGCCCTCTCGGACAAGGTGGCGGGGCTCGACTCCGGCGCCGACGACTACATGGTCAAGCCCTTCGAGTTGCCGGAGCTCAAGGCGCGGGTCCGTGCCCTCTTGCGGCGAACGACCTCCGTCAAGAATAGCGTCCTGCAGGTCGGCGACCTCACGCTGGATCCGGCGACCGGCGACGCGTGGCGCTCCGGAGAGCCCCTCAAGCTGCACCGCAAGGAGCGGGCCCTGCTCGAGGTGCTCATGCGCAATGCGGGTCGCATCGTCACCCGGGAGCAGATCATCGAGCACCTCTACGATCTCGAGGCCGAGCCGACCCACGAGGTCCTCCGCGCCCACATCAAGGGCCTGCGCAAGGCGATCGGGGATGACCGCGAGCCGCGTCTGATCCAGACGGTGCACGGAGTCGGCTACCGGATGGCGAACCATGTTCCGGCGTCTTAGAGCCCGCCTGACGGCCTGGTACCTCTCCATCCTGGCCTTGGCGCTCGTGCTCTTCGGGTTCGGTACCTTGCTGAGCACCCGGACCCTCCTCGTGCACAACCTCGACGTGACCAATCGGCAGGTGTTGAGACCGAGCCTCGAGCGGTTCGCGTCGCGCGAGGACTCCCTGACCGATATCACGCACGAGCTCGACGAGCTGGCCCTCGAGCCCGGCGAGCACCTGGCCGTGCTGACCCCCAAGGGTAAGGTCCGATTCTCCCGGGGGGTCCGGCTGGATCGAGAGCCGCCCCTGGTCGTCGGGAGCTCGTGGCATGGCGGGCCAACCCCGCTCCGGATCTATATCGCGCCCCTGCGCCAGAACGGCGAAGTGAAGGGCTACTTGCGGATCGGGCGATCGCTCGACGCGGGATTGCGGGCCATGCGCCTTCTGGCGTGGACCATGGCGGCCATGGTCCCGCTGGTGCTGCTGGTGGCCTGGGCGGGCGGCCGCTGGCTCTCGGCCAAGGCCGTGCAGCCCGTCGAAGCGGCCATGGAGCGGGAGCGGCAGTTCACCCGGGACGCCTCCCACGAGCTGCGCACTCCGCTCACGGTCATCCTCACGCAGGCCCAGCTCGCCATGGAGCAGCCGGACCTCGCCCCGAGCGTCCGCTCCAAGCTGGGCGTCATCGAGACGACCGCACGCAAGATGCGCTCCCTGGTGGAGGACCTGCTCACGCTGGGGCGCGGGGATGCCGGCTTGCACGGGTCGACGCTGCGCTTCTCGCTCTTGGAGCTGGTCGAGGACGAGCTGGAGGCCCTCGCCCCCCTGGCGCAGGAGCGCGGCCTGGCTTTCGACCTCGCGCCTCCCAGTGACGGGCGCTGGGTCGAAGGCGACCCCGGCCGCCTCGGACAAGTCGTCCGGAACCTCCTGGACAACGCCTTGCGATACGGCCAGGCGCCCATCCGTGTCTCCTTCGGCCCCGATCCCGACGCCGTCACCTTGCGCGTCTCGAACGCCGGCCCGCCCCTGAGCGCCACGGATCGCGAGCGCCTCTTCGACCGCTTCTACCGCGCCGAGGCCGGCCGGGCGCGCAACCCGGAAGGCACCGGGCTCGGCCTCGCCATCGCGCGGGCCATCGCCCGGGCCCACCACGGGGACCTGACGGTGCACTCCGAGGCCGGGACCACCGCGTTCACGCTACGGCTCCCACGAGCCAAGGCACAGACCTAGCGATCGCCCTTAAAGAAGCGCGAACGCCGCCCCCAGAGCGATTCGCCGTCCGCCGACCTCTCGATCAATTCAGCCAAGCAGTGTACAACCTCATGAGGCTGCCCGTGACCGCGTTAAGGATGACGACATGAAGAAGTGGGTCTGGATCGTGCTGATCTTTCTCGCCGCCAACGTGGCGGGATTCGGGGTCTATCGGGCCCTGAACGCCCCCCATGCCCTGCCGGACGTCCCCCTGGTGGATCAGAACGGCAAGGCCACCAAGTGGTCGGATTACCGTGGCAAGACGCTCGTGGTCTTCTTCGGCTACACCAATTGCCCGGATGCATGCCCCACCGCCCTGACGGACCTGGACAAGGAACTGCGCCAGCTCGGGCCGGAGGCCGCCAAGATCCAGGGCCTCTTCGTGTCGCTCGATCCGGCGCGGGACACCACGGCGCGCCTCAAGACGTACGTGCCCTACTTCAACCCGACCTTCGTGGGCCTGCGCCCCGCCGAATCGGACCTGGCCGCGCTCGTCAAGCAGTTCGGCGTCATCTACCAGAAGGCGACGCCCAGCGCCGACGGCAACTACCTCATCGACCACTCGCTGAGGTACTATGTCATCGCTCCGGACGGCACGCTGCGGACGTCCTTCCTGCTGCCGGCCCCGCCCGCGGAGCTCAAACAGGCCCTCGGCTTGACCCCCTGAGGAGAGACCATGCGCCGACTGTCGCTCATTGCCGCCATGCTGATCCTAGTGAGCCCGCCCGCCCAGGCCGCAGGCCCCGCCATCGAGATCGAGCACGCCTGGATCCGCGAGGCCCCTCCGGGGGCGACGGTTCTGGCCGCCTACATGACCCTGCGCAACCCGGGCCACCGGCCGGACCGCCTGATCCGCGTCCAAACCCCGGTCGCCGGACGGGTCGAGGTTCATGAGACGCTCGTCGTGAACGGCGTGATGCGCATGCGTCCGGTCGGCCAACTCTTGCTCCCAGACGGCCAGACCGTCGTGCTGAAGCCGAAGGGGACCCATATGATGCTCATGGACCTGAAGCGCCCCGTGAAGGCGGGCATGCGGATCCCGGTGACCTTCACCTTCGAGCGGGCAGGCACGATCCGCCGCGACCTTCCGGTCACGCGGGCCGATTGACGCCTCCGTCCGTCCCGCTTGGCTGTGTTCAGGAGGCCGCCGGTTCGGTAAGATCGGATCCGGCAAGGCGGGCAAGGCGGGAGGTGACGCCATGGGCGATAGCGATCGCTACAACCGTTCGGACGAGGCGGCCTACGATTACATCCGGCGAACCGGGCGCTGGCCGAGCCGGGAGGCGGAGTTCCAGTCCGAGCTCCCGGTGCGCGAGAAGCCGGTCCAGCACAGCAAGCCCATGACCAACGCACGCCCCGAGAACGCGCCCAACTACGCCACCGTCGACGAACGCGGGGTGGAGACCCCCATCGAGCAAGGCCGCTCAGCGCCACCCCCCGCGGACTAACCGCCGCCAGCCAAGGAGCCAACCGGACCCGTGCACTCCATTCGAATCCCCGAACATGCGGGCCTTTCGAACAAACAGACCGCTCACTTCGAAGACCGAGTCCGGGCCGCCTTCGGGCCTGGCGTCATGCGCCCCTCCGGCATCGACTGGGGCCATCTCGAAGCGGAATGGCGCGAGGACCACTGGATCTACCGGGCAAAGACTCCCTACGGGAATCGCTGGTTGATGCTTAACGACCCCATTCCGCCGCGCGGCCACGCCCTGCTCGCCCGGGAGCCCCTGACCCCGGAAACCACCGAGCGGCCCTGAGCCCTCAGGCAGGACCGTACGCCCGTTTCGCTATCGGACCTTCAATTGGGCCATGACCCGTTCGTTCCAGTGGGCCTGGTCCAGGATGGTGGGCGGCGCCTCCTCCTCGCGCGTGGCGAGAACCGTGCCGAAGTCCTCGGGCTTGCGGCCCCCGAGCGCCTCGCCCTCCCAGGTCCCAAACTCCGGATCGTCGGCCAAGAAGCGACGCAAGACCGCCCGATCCACCCGCTGCGCCACTCCCGCCTCGGGGATGACCACCGTGTCCTGCTGACGCTGCGTGACGTAATAGCCGATCATGGGTCCTCTCTCGCCTGCGCTTGCATTCCCCCTGGAATGCCCTACCATGGGGACCCCATTCCTGAAGGAGGTATCGACCATGGCCCTGGAACTCCGAGTATACTCCGACTTCGTCTGACCGTGGTGCTACGTCAGCCTGGATCGGCTTGACCGACTTACCCGCGATTATCCCGTCACGCTTCACTGGCAGCCGTTCCAGCTGCGGCCGGACGTGCCCGAGGGTGGGGTTCCCCTCTCGGCCATCCTGCCACCTCAGTACCTGCAGCAAGCCGAGGCGCACCTCGCCCAGGCCACCAAGGCAGCCAACCTGCCCCTGAATCGTCCCCCGCTCGTTCCCAACACCCACCTGGCCCATGAGGCAGCGGCGTACGCCAGCGAGCACGGCCAGGGAGACGCCTTCCACCGGGCCACGCTCCGGGCCTACTTCGGCCAGGCGCAGGACATCGGCAGGCCGGAGGTGCTGGTCGCCATCGGGGCTAGCCTCGGCCTCGATGCCGAGGCCATGGAGCGGGCGCTTCGGGAGCGGACCTACCGCGACCAGGTGGATCGCGAGCTCGATACGGTCCAGCAGTTCGGCGTCACGGCGGTGCCCACCTTCCTGTTCGGCCCGGGTCTCGCCTTGTCGGGGGCTCAGCCCTACGAGGTCTTCCAGCGCGCCATGGCCGCGCTGGGCTACGCTCCTCGCGCCAAGGACTAGGACCCGCCGGGAGCGGATCGAACCAAGGCTCCCATCCGGGCGCGCACGACGTACAATAGCGTCATGCGCGCCTGTTTTCACCCCGATTACACCATTCCGCTCCCGCCCGGCCATGCCTTCCCGATGGAGAAGTACCGGGCCCTGTACGCCCTCCTGCTCGAGGAGGGCCTGCTTTCGCCCGAGGACGTGCTCGAACCCGGCGAGGCAGATTGGTCGGACCTCGCCCTGGCCCACTCCCCGGCATACCTGGAACGCCTCAGGACGGGAACCATGGACCCCAAGGAGATTCGCCGCCTGGGCTTTCCGTGGTCGCCGCGGGTGTTGCGGCGGGCACGCCTGGCGGTGCAGGGGACCCTCAACGCGACCATGCTCGCCCTGCAGGACGGCATCGCGGCAAACCTCGCGGGCGGGACCCATCATGCCTTCGCGGACCACGGCGAGGGGTTCTGCCTCCTGAACGACATGGCCGTCGCCATCCGGGTGTGGCAGCGCTCCGGCTGGATCCGCCGGGCCCTCATCGTGGACCTCGACGTCCACCAGGGCAACGGCAACGCCGCCCTCTTTGCTGACGACCCGAGCGTGTACACCTTTTCGATGCACGGCGCCAAGAACTATCCGTTTCAGAAGCCCCCCTCTGACCAAGACGTGGCGCTGCCGGATGGATGCAGGGACGCCGAGTACCTCGAAGCGCTCGCCGAACACCTGCCCAGGGCGTTCGACGCCGCCAGGCCCGACGTGGTCTACTACCTGGCGGGCGTGGACCCTGTGGCAGGGGATCGCTTCGGCCGGCTCGCCATGAGCCCCGCAGGCCTCGCCGCGCGGGACCGCCTCGTGCTCGAGACCACCCGCACCGAGGGAGTGCCCGTGGTCCTCTTGCTCTCAGGGGGCTACGCGGCGTCCGCCGCCGAAACCGCCCGCCTGCACGCCATCACCCATCGGGTTGCCCGCGACGTCTACGCCCCCCACCCCCTCCCCACAGGAGCCAGCCATGCAGAATTTCGTCTTCCATAACCCCGTCAAGATCCTCTTCGGGAAGGGCCAGATCGCCGAGATTGCCGGCGAAATCCCGGCTGATGCCAAGATCCTCGTGACCTACGGGGGCGGCAGCATCAAGGCCAACGGCGTCTACGACCAGGTGATGAGCGCCCTGAAGGGCCGCAACGTCCGCGAGTTCGGCGGCATCGAGCCGAATCCCCGCTACGAGACGCTCATGCGCGCCGTCCAATTGGTGCGCGAGGAAGGCATCGACTTCCTGCTCGCCGTGGGCGGCGGCTCGGTGCTGGATGGCACCAAGTTCATCGCCGCGGCCGTGCCCTTCCAGGGCGAGCCATGGGACATCCTCTCCAAAGAGGCGCCCGTGACCGCGGCCGTGCCCCTGGCCTCGGTCATGACCCTGCCCGCCACCGGCTCCGAGATGAACGCCTTTTCGGTCGTCACGCGCTGGGAAACCCGCGAGAAACTCTCGTTCGCAAGCCCCTGCGTCTTTCCGCGCTTCTCGGTGCTCGATCCCGAAACAACGTTCAGTTTGCCCCCGCGGCAGATCGGCAACGGCATCGTGGACGCCTTCGTGCACGTGACCGAGCAGTACCTGACCTATCCGGCGGGCGCTCCGCTGCAGGACCGCATGGCCGAGGCCATCCTGCTCACGCTCCTCGAGGAGGGGCCCAAGACCGTCGAGCGGCCGCACGACTACGACGCCCGCGCGAACGTGATGTGGTGCGCCAGCATGGCGCTCAACGGGCTCATCGGAGTCGGCGTCCCGCAGGATTGGGCGACGCACGCCATCGGGCACGAGCTCACCGCGCTGCATGGCCTGGACCATGCCCAGACGCTCGCCGTCGTCCTGCCGAGCCTGCTCGAGGTCCGGCGCCAGAGCAAGCGGGCCAAGCTCCTGCAGTATGCCGAGCGCGTGTGGGGGGTGAGCGCCGGGGACGAGGACGCCCGGATCACGCAGGCCATCGAGCGGACGCGCGCCTTCTTCGAAGCGGTCGGCGTCCCGACCCGCCTGTCCTCCTACGGCGTCGGAGCGGACACCGTCTCCGAGGTGGTGCAGCGGCTCGAAGGACGCGGCACGGTCGAACTCGGGGAGCGGGGCGATCTCGGTCCTGCGGCCGTCAGGGAAATCCTCAGCCTCAGCGTTTAAGGAGACCAGCTTACGGCGTCAGAGGCGGCAACTGGAGCTCCGGCCTGAGCGACCGGAGCTTCTCGTAGGCGTTCGGAGCCCGCGGGAAGAGCTGCGCGACCAGATCCGGGCGCGCCAGGCGGGGCGTGAAGAGCCCGTCCAGCTTGGTGGCCTCGCTCCGGATCTCTTCCAGCATGCGCGTCAACGGGTCGACGTCATCCTTGCCGAGGTCTCGCTCTGCGAAGACCTGATTGCCGCCGGCGATCCGGTAGCCGAAGGCCGGCAACTCGGGGTTGGCGCGAACGGACAGCGGTGGCAAGAGCACGCCCTCGTAGGCCAGCATCGTCCGTAACAGTTGCAGCTCCTCGTTCAGCCGCTCCACGAACGGCGTCGCCTCGAACGGGGACTTGGCCGGCAGGGTGGCGGCCATCTCGATCCCCAGGTCGAGGCTCAGGCCCTTGGCCAGCGGCAGCGGCTCGCCGGGACTCTGGGGCGCCTGTCCCAGGATGCGCATGCTGGCCATCATGCGGTCGAGCGTGGGCTGCCAGATCGCCAGTTGATCGTGCGGGACGGTGTAGCCCAAGATCCAGGCCATGCCGCTCAGTATGCCGAATCGATACCGCCCCCGATCGAGGCGCGGGGCCTCCCCGCTCCAGTCGGAAGCAGGAGCCATCTTGCCGTCGAAAAAGAACTCGTCCCAGGTCCCGCTCTTGAGCGCCAACCGGGGTCGCTCCAAGAGCAGGTTGAACTCGCGGTAGGCCATGCGCTGCTGATCGAGGAACCGGTCGGCCGGTAATTGAGGCCCCCACTGCGCCAGGAAGGTCCCGCCGCCGGGCAGCTCGACCGAGCAGGCTCCCGATCCGCCCTGGACGGCCGGGACCACGTCCCACACCGTCGGATGGTTGAAGGCGAACTCCAGGGTGTCGGCCATGTACCGGTGATGGCGCCAGGACCCTTCATTGGGCGGCCTGGCCGGCAGGAACCTGAAGCGCTTGAGGATGGACTCGACGACCGGTCGCCGCCGCGAGCCCATGGCCCCGGCGAGCCGATAACCGATGCGCCAGATGGTCCCACTGCGCTGAGTCAGTCGGGCGCACACCCGATCCGGTTGCGGATCCCGCGCCTCCTTCCAGCCCTGGTACACGAGCTCCGACCAGAGGATCCCCTCGGTTGCCACCCGCTGCTTGGCCACGATCTCGTGCCGCACGAAGGCCTGTTCGGCCTCGTCCAGGATGCCCTGCGGCGTGAGGCCCGGCCCCCACTCGACGACCACCGTGGCGCTCTGATCGTCGAGCGACAGGACCAGACGTCCCTGGTTCGGGGCCACCATGCCGCCATCGACCCGCCATTCCGGCGGGTATTCGAGGGAAAATCCTGGCAGCGTGGCCTGACAATCGTACGTGACGGGCGGCATGGCTCACCTAGGGGACGATACTGGGGGCTACTTACCCCAGTAACAGGCGAGCTAATCCCGCCCCCGCAGCCGTGACGCCGTGCGGACCAGCGCCGAAGATTTAACGCTCCCATAAGAAACCTTGGCTGCTTTTCAGGGAACAAGACGCATGAACGGAGACGCGCCTATGATCCAGGTCAACAACAGCATCGTTGCCAGGCCGAAGCCGACCGTCAAGTCGGCCGCCGACGGCAAGCCCAGCGTGGCGGACAACCTCGAGACGACCAACAAGGCCATGCTCACGCAGATCAAGGCGGACGTCCTGGAGTTCACGCAGCACCCGCTTCAGTCCCTCAAGACCATGGCCACCGGCATGGCCTTCCCGCTGGCGCATCCGATCATCACGGCCAAGTCCCTGGCCCAGGGTATCCAGGAAGATGGCCTCGAGGGCTCCATCGCGGCGGCCGGCACGGCCTCGGGCGTCGCCTTCATCGGCACGGTGCTCGCCATCGGCCTGGGAGTCCTCGCCGCGCCCCTCACGGGCGGCGCGAGCCTGGCGTTCGCCGCCACCGCCGCCTCCCTGACCACGCCCATCGCGGTGGCATGCCTCGCGGTCGACGGCGCGGGCGTCTTGCTGCACGAGGTGCGCGGGGCCATGGCCGACTCCGCGGATAAGGCCCAGGAGGAAGGCCAGAACCTGACGGGCTACGTGGAGGACGCCGCCCTCAACGTCGCCACCTGGGTCGTCGGCGACGCCGTGCAAGCCAAGTTCTTCAAGGCGCCCGAGGGCGGGGTCAGCCTCACGGGGGCCATCGGCGACGCCGCCAACAACGCCATCGGCCTGGCGGGCGTCTACGACATTCCGACCGCCGGCGCCTCGGTCCCCGCTCCGGCGCCCCGTCCCGTGCCCACGCATGCCCGGCCGCACATGGCCGCCCACACGCGGAGCGATCGCTTCGAACTCTCCCCTGGAGCCCGTCAGGCGTTGGGACTGGTCTAGCCTCTCCCCCGAGCCTCGCATGGGGTAACATGGGGGGATGACGACTACCGACACCTTGATACAATCCCTCGCGCAGGCCATGCAGGCCCCGAGCGCGGCCGTCGCGCGCACGGTGGCCCTCTTCGACGAGGGCAACACCATCCCGTTCATCGCGCGCTACCGCAAGGAGGCCACGGGCGGCATGGACGAGGTCCAGCTCCGGCAGCTGCAAGACGACCTCGCCAAGCGCCGCAAGCTGGAGGAGCGCCGCGCCGAGATCCGCGCCTCCTTGTCGGAGCAGGGCCACCTGACGCCCGAGCTCGCTCAGAAGCTCGAGGCCGCCGATCGCCTCTCGCTGCTCGAGGATCTGTACCTGCCCTATCGCCCCAAGCGCCGCACCCGGGCCACCATGGCCCGCGAAAAGGGCCTTGGCCCGCTGGCGGACCTCTTTCGCCGCCCCCCGCAGGAGTCTCCGACCTCGGCGGCCCGGCGCTTCGTGTCCAGCGAGCGCGGCGTGGGCACGCCCGAGGAGGCCCTCGCCGGCGCACGCGACATCCTCGCCGAGCTTGCGAGCGAGGACGCCGACATCCGGGGCCGCGCCCGCCAGCTCACCCTCCAGCTGGGACTGCTCACGGCCGCCAAGGCCCCCAAGGCCGAGGACCCGCAGGGCAAGTATGCGCAGTACTACACCTATAGCGAGCCGGTCGCCAAGGTTCAGCCGCATCGTGTCCTCGCGTGCGATCGCGGGGAGGCCGAGGGCGTCCTGAAGGTCGGCATCGACCTTCCAACCGACCGCATCCTGCCTATCATGCGCGAACGCTGGGCAAGCCGCACACCTGGCTGGCGCGAGGAATCCGAGGCGGCCCTGGAAGATGCCCTCAAGCGCCTGTTGGGCCCGGCCATCGAACGCGACGTGCGTGCCGCCTTGACCGAACGCGCCCAGGGACACGCGATCTCCGTCTTTGCCGCCAACCTCAAGTCCCTGCTCCTGCAGCCGCCCATGCGCGGTCAAGTCGTGCTCGGCATCGATCCGGGCTTCCGCACCGGCTGCAAGGTCGTCGTGGTCGACCCGACGGGGCGCCCCCTGAACGACGGCATCGCCATCTACCCGCACGAGCCGCAGCGCCGGTGGAACGAGGCCATCGAGACCCTGCGTTCCATGATCCAGCGCTATGGCGTCACGGTGGTCGCCGTCGGCAACGGCACGGCGAGCCGCGAGACCGAACAGCTGGTGGGCGAGGCCATCAAGGGGACGGGCGTGCGCTATACGCTCGTCTCGGAGGCCGGGGCGAGCGTCTACTCGGCTTCCGAGGTCGCCCGCGAGGAATTCCCCCAGCTCGATGCCACCCAGCGCGGGACCATCTCGATCGCCCGGCGCCTCCAGGATCCGCTGGCTGAGCTCATCAAGATCGACCCGCAGGCCATCGGCGTGGGTCTCTACCAGCACGACATGGACCAGAAGGCTCTCGGCAGCGCGCTCTCGGGGGTGGTGGAGGATGCCGTCAACCACGTGGGCGTCGACCTGAACACGGCCTCGGCCGAGCTCCTCGCGCACGTGGCCGGCCTCAACAAGAAGGTCGCACGCGCCATCCTCGAGCGCCGCGCCACGACGGGGCCCTTCCGCTCGCGGCAAGAGCTCTTGAAGGTCAAGGGCCTGGGCGATCGCACCTTCGTGCAATGCGCGGGCTTCCTGCGGATTGCCGAGGGCACCGATCCGCTGGACAACACGGCCATCCATCCGGAGTCCTATGACGCCACCCGGCGTCTGCTGGGCCGCCTGCAGCTCGATCCCCGGGACAAGGCCATGGGCAAGGCGCTCGCCACCAAGCGTCCATCCTTGAACCAGGAGACCTTGGCGCGCGAGCTGGGGCTCGGCGTGCCGACCCTCGAGGACATCCTCGATCAGCTGGAAAAGCCCGGGCGTGACCCGCGCGACGAGCTACCGCAGCCCCATCTTCGTCAGGACGTGCTGTCGCTGGAGGACCTGAAGCCCGGCATGCGACTCACCGGAACGGTGCGCAACGTGGTGGACTTCGGCGCCTTCGTGGATATCGGCGTGAAGCAGGACGGCCTGGTCCATGTCTCCGAATTGGCCGATCGGTTCGTCCGCAACCCGCTCGAGGTGGTCTCGGTCGGGGATGTCATCGAGGTCGAAGTCCTCGAGATCGACCGGAAGCGCGGACGGGTGTCCTTGAGCCGAAAGCGGGCCCTGGCCGGGACCTAGCCCACCTCACCAGGGAAACGGCAGGCCGGTTCCCAGGTGGACCACCAGGCCCTCGGTCCCCATGGCGGCCTCCAGGCGGCCGATATACCAGTTTCCAAGACTCAGCCCCCCGTAGACCCCCGCGGCGGGCCTGACGTCTTGGGGAAATGGCACGCCAGCGCCGGCGTTCCAGCAGCGCCCGACGTCCGTAAACGCCGCCCCGTGCAGCGTCAGGCCCGAATTGAGGAGGTTCCGCCAGAGCACGTGGCGGTATTCGAGGCTCAGGGCGACGAACTGGTTTCCCACGAAGCGATTGGCATCATAACCGCGCGTGTAGTCGGCACTCCCGACCCGGAAGGTCTGTGAGAGGGGCAGGTCGCCCAAACCGAAGCCCCCGTTGGCCCCAAAGGCCAGACAACCATCCTCGCTCAGGGACCAGTAACGCTGGTAATAGGCCTCGACCCTCTGATAGTCGGCCGGATTGCCGAGAGCTTGCGGCCCGACGAGCCACTTAAGCTTGGCGCGGTTCCCGTCCGTCGGAATGTCCGGGTCATCCGCGTCGTCATAGCGTAGGAAGGTGGAACCCGTCAGGGCGGGCCCGCGCATGCTCCCGAAGCCCGAGGCGATCGCCGGATCGCCGACCATCGTGCCGTCGATGGCCCGCCCCTCGAGATAGAGGCGGGTATAGGGGGCCACCAGCATGCCCCAGCGCAGAGCGGCCTCCGGGTAGTTGTGGATGAGCTCGCCCAGGCGGATCGGCGTGAGTCGGGCCGGGTCGTAGATCGTGAGCGTCGACCAGTTATAGCCGAGAAACGCCCTGAGGTCGTAGTACTGGCCTCCGACGTGCCAGTCCTGGAGCAACGCCTCGACGCCAACGGGGGGAATCCAGGGGATGACCATCGGATTGAGGCTGGTGACCGGGTGCTCGACCACCTCGACGCGGATCCCGTCCGCCACCCGACGGAAGGCGACGTCCTGGATGTTGCGCAGGCGCATGAACTGGTCGCGCGTCCGAGCCCAATCCAGCTCGGATCCTCCCGGCTTGAAGCGGAGGCAGCGCTGATAGCGCGGGGTCATGGATCCGTAGGAATCCCCGAGGAGCGAGGACGGCCCCGGGCCCTGAGCGAGCGCCGCGGGCGAGAGCAGACCCCAGGCGAGACCCGCGAGCAAAATCGTTCGATGCGTCACGGCTCGTGGCACCCTCCCTTGCTTGAACCTTATACCCATCGACCCAGCGGCTATCCGCCCTATCGCCATGCAGGCCGTCGAACAGGTGCGCCACGCCCCCGGTTTGGGTACAACCCGGTTACCTGTGAAGAGGAGCCTGCATGACCATCCAATTGCCCCTGGGGTTCGCCGAGATCGCCGACGAGATCCAGCGCTTCACCGATCTGAGCCGGGAGGACATCGAACGCCGCCTCTGGCTCGAGGCCCTCATGAGCGGCTACAACGTCGCCCAGCAGGGAAAGCAGCTGGGCGTCACGCCGCACCGGTTCGACGAGACGATGGAGCGCCTGTACAAGGAAGGGGACGGCTTCATCTTCGAGACCATGGCCTTCTGGTCCTCGCCGCTGCGCATGAGCTGGATCTACCAGGCCCTGGGCCGGATCCAACAGTATGCCGAGCGCCAGCAGCGCCCCCTCGATGACTTGAGCGTTCTGATCTTCGGGGACGGATCGGGCAACGATTCGCTTTATCTGGCCTCCAATGGCCTGAAGATCGACTACTTCGACATTCCGGGCAGCAAGACCTACGACTTCGCTTCCCGCCGCTTCGAGCACTACGGGCAGCTCGGCAGGATCATCCGGCTCGTCACGGACTATGCGGACTGCCTCGAACGGCAATACGACGTCATCCTCTCCTTCGAGGTGCTCGAGCACCTGACGAACCCGGATCAGGCCATCGGGGAGTGGAGTCGGATGGTGAAGCCCGGCGGCATCGCCCTGGTCACCGAATCGTTCGCGGCCGTCTCGGGCAACCTCCCGACCCACCTGGAGTCCAACCTGCGCTTCGACGGTCAGACACCCTTCATGTTCCTGAAGCACGGCTTGCGGCTGACCTGGTACAACCAGGCGCCTCTGTTCAAGCCCTACGAGTTCACCAAGGCCGAGAAGACCGGGTGGCAAGATTACCTGGGCCTGATGCGTGATCGCCAGGTCTTCGGGAAGTACCTCGTCACCCGCCTGAACGGCTCGAACCGCCCCTCCTAGACATCATTCGAGGTGCCAGCCCTTCATGGGCGAGTTGCGCATCCGATGAGGGAAAAGCAAGCGTAAGACGGCAGCTTTTCCCATCAAAATACGATAAAATGCCTCACGGACAATAATTGCACCTCCCGACCCTGAAAACGGTCTTCACGCAATCTTTTCAACCCGTGAGGCCGTTACACCCTTAGAACTGCCGCCATTTATGGTAGGACTCGCATGGCAAACGCCTGCAAATCGAGAGCCTGACACGTTTTTCCACCCTTAACCCTCAATCTCTTGATTCGGAACCCGTCTTAGCATCAGGGAGGCAGCATGCGACTTTCAGTCGGACAGAAACTCATCGGCGGCTTCTTGGCCGTCGCGTTGCTGGCACTTTTACTCGGGATCTTTGCGATCGTCGAATTGAACAAGGTGAACAGCGCCACCAAGGACATGGGCGAGAACTGGTTGGTCGCCACCTCCTATGCCGGCCAGATGCGTTCGGCGGCTCCGGACATGCATCGCTCGATCTTGCGCCACCTGCTGGAAACGAACCCGACCGAAGTGGCGGGCATCGAGAGCCGGCTCGGCAACTACACGGACAAGTTCGAGAAGAACCTCGGCCTTTACGAGCCCAGCATCACGTCCGATTCCGAGCGGGCGCTCTTCAACGAGATCAAGACCGCCTTCGGCGACTACAAGGCGAGCGTCGCAGAGGACTTGGCCCTCAGTCGCGCGGGCAAGAAGGCGGCAGCCTACCGGCAGATGTCAGACAAAACCTATCCGATCTTCAACCACTTGAACGAAAAGGTTGAAGCCCTCGTGGATCTGAACCTCACGGGCGGAGCGGCGGCCATGAAACGCTCCGAGCAGGACTTCCGGATGGGGATGGGTGTCACCGTCGGCGTGGTCCTGGCCGTGGTCATTCTCGCGCTCGCGCTCGGCATGTTCATCTCCCGCCAGATCACGCGGAACGTGTCGGCGATGGCCAAGGCCGCCGAGGGCATCGCGAACGGCGACCTGGACCAGCACGTCGAGGTCACGACCCACGACGAGCTGGGGGATATGGCCGCGAGCTTCAGGAAGATGATCGAGAACCTGAGCCGGATCATCGGCGAGGTGCGGGACTCGGCCTCGACCGTGGCGGCGGGCGCCGACCAGATCAGCGCCGGCACCGAGCAGCTCTCGCAGTCGGCCCAGGCCCAGGCGGCC
>DATNQJ010000172.1:0-7835 GCA_036704085.1 Stenomitos sp. | reverse complement strand
GTCTGCTGGCTACCCGCAGCAGGCGTGGTCGGCACCTCCTCGCACCCTGCCAGGAGGCAGGCTGCGACGAGCAGGATCCACAAAGACCGCATACGTCTCTCTCCTTACAGGTTGGCCGAGCCGGGGTTCGACGAGCCGCTCGAGATGTCCGAGATGCTCAGCGAGTAGCCCGAGGGCACGAACGCCGAGGGCAGGGCCAGCGAGAGCGAGCCGAGGCCCTTCACGCTGTAGGAGTTCGTCGCGAAGTCGGTCGCGTAGGTACCGGTCGTCAGGGGGATGTCGGTGTAGAGGTACTTGCGGGTCGAATCCCAGCTCCACGCGGGGAACGACTGGGTCGCCTGGAAGCCCTTGGCGGACTGGATGTCGCCAAGGTACCAGTAGGCCGCGGTCGAACCCGACGCCAGGTTGGTGGCATACGGGAGGGTCGCGGCGATGGTCACGCGGACGGTCTGCGACGCCGTGAGGCTGGCGTAGTGGTTCCAGTTCGCCATGCGCAGGAAGAGGCCATTCGTACCAGGCAGCAGGCCCGAGATCTTCACCGACGTGGTCGCGCCGACGGTAGCCGAGGCCGAGGCATCGACGTTGTACACGCGCTTGAAGGTCGAGAAGACCGGGAAGGTCGCCGTGTAGGGCAGACCGACGCTCGCATTGACCAGGGCTTCGGACTCGGCCACCACCGAGTAGGAGCTCGTGGCGCCATCCGCCCAGGTCGTCGCGTTCAGACCGTGGTTGAGGGTGTCATAGGCAGTCAGCTTGATGATGTACTTGCCGCCCGGCAGCGCGGGCAGCGTGAGATTGGCCGTACCCGAGACCACCGACGCGGTGGCGGCCAGGGCCTTGTTGGTCGCGGTGTCGACGAACACCGAGGGCGACGCGGCGCGCAAATTCACGCCGACGGCGGTATCCGCGGAGTAGACGCGGGCGACGACGATCTTCGCGCCGTTGCCGACGGCCTGGGCGGAATAGCCCGCGCCGGGCAGGTTGGTCAGCACGGCCGAACCGGGCAAGCTGTAACCGGTCTGGGTGGCGGTCGACGCAGGCGCCTTGGCCGCATGCGGCAACATGGCGCAACCGACAGCGCCGAGGCTCACCGTCAGGGCGAGCAGTCCGAGAGTCTTCTTCATTTCGGCTCCTTCCTTCGTGTACACGTGTAGTCGAGCAGGTGAGCCCTTTGAGCGGTCGTCGAGCCCCCGGCCGGATCTAGGGGATTCGTTCCCAGGAACTCGACTCGCTATGCCTCCGTGCTCAAGCGATTCGGCCGCTTTGCCATCCTCGCTCGACTGTTTCCGTTTATAGCAATACTATCGGCATCCCTCCAAATTCTTGAGGGACTGGCCCCCGACGCATTAGAAATCCCTCAAAATAAGTCACCACCCTGCTTCCAGCCTGCTTTATTGACACAAAAACGACAGCAGGAAATAAAACTTTACGAATGGAGGACAAAATCCTCACGCCGACCTCACGAAACCCACCCTGAAAAGACGCCGCGCCCCCCCGAAAGGAGGGGCGGCGTGCTAGAGAAGGCCAGGTTTACGGATAGATAGATGCTAGGAGCGATCGCGGCGGAAGATCTGCCCCACCAAGCGGGAGAAGAACCCACCGGAGGCCGTTTTGGCCTCCTCTTGCTGGGCCAGCAAGGATCCGGCGAGCAGGTTGAGGCGCCGGGAGGCGACGGATTGCGGATGAGCCAGGAAAAACGGGCTCTGCTGCAGGACCGAGCGACTCACGTGCGGATCCTTCTCGATGCAACCGATGTACTGCACCTTGAGCGTCAAGAAGCGCTCGACGATCATGGTCAGCTTGGAGGCGACCGAGCGCGCCTCGGTCTCGGACTCGGCCATGTTGATCAAGAGGTGCACGTGCGCCTCCGGGTTGTGGGCGTCGATCTCCTTGAGCATCCCGTAGGCGTCCGTGATGGCCGTGGGCTCCGGGGTCGTCACGACGAGGATCTCGCTGCCCGCCAGCACGAAGTTCATTACGTTGCGCGAGATGCCCGCTCCGGTATCGACCAGGAGTAGCTCCGCCTGACTCTCGAGCTGGCCGAGCTGCTGGACGATCGAGTCGAGCATCGCGGGCTCGAGGTTGGCGAGCTCGGTGACCCCCGAGCCGCCGGGAACGATGCCCAGGCTCTCGTTGACCCACATGGTGACCTCGGCGAGGGTCTTGCGGCCCTTGAGGACGTCGGCGATCGAGTGCGGGGGGTGGACGCCCATCAGGACGTCCACGTTGGCCATCCCGAGGTCCGCGTCGAACAGGAGGGTCTTGCGGCCACGCTTGGCGAAGGCCAAGGCGAGGTTGACGGTGATGTTGGTCTTGCCGACCCCACCCTTGCCGCTGGTGACCACGATGGTGCGCCCCGCCGGGCCCGCGGGCTCGGCCGGGATCTCGACGACCGGCTCTTCCTTGGTGACCTTGGGCGCCCGCCGGACCAGCTCCCTGAGCTTTTCTGCCTGATCGCCCATCATACGTGCAGCTCATCTACGAGCATCCGGGCGATCGCCGAGCTTTCGGCCACCCGGATGTCATCAGGGACGCTTTGACCGGTCGTGATGTAGGAAAGAGGCTTGCCGAGCGACTTGGCCACCGAGATCATGCCGCCGAAGACCGCCGATTCGTCGATCTTGGTGAAGAGGACCCGATCGACGCCCACCGGCGAGAAGGCCTCGACGATGCGCTCGAGATTGGCCCGGTTGGTGGTGGCCGAGAGCACCAGGTGGATCTCCTTGGGGTGCGACACCTCCAGGTAGCCCTTCAGCTCGTGCAGGTGCAGGCGGTTGGAAGGCGAGCGGCCGGCGGTGTCGATCAGGATGACGTCCTTGTCCTGGAAGCGCGCGATGGCGTCCCGCAGGGCGCTCGGCGTGACGACCACCTCGACCGGGATGCCGATGATGTCGCCGTAGGTGCGCAGCTGCTCGACGGCGGCCACGCGGTAGGTGTCGATGGTGATGAGGGCGACCTTGAGCTGCTGCAGCAGGCGGAAGTTGGCCGCGAGCTTCGCGATGGTGGTCGTCTTGCCGACCCCTGTGGGCCCCACCAGGGCCACGATCTTGGGCCCCGAGCGTCGGTCGGCATGGGGCTCGATGGGGCCGCCGCAGGAGAACCACGCGGCCACGTGCGGCTCGAGGGAGCGCAAGGCCTCCGGAGTCAGGGTCTGCGTGCCCGAGGCCGCCAGCTTGGAGACGAGCTCCCGGGCGAGCTCGGGGCGCAACTCGGCGGCGAGCAGCTGGTCCTGAAGGCCGGAAAGGGGCGTGGTCGCCTCGGCGCGCACCGGGCCTTGCTCCATCATGGCCCCCAGCATCCGCTTGACCTCGCCCATGGCCTCCTTGATCTCGGCCACCTCGGAGGAGGCGGTCGTCGTCGGAGCCGGGGCGGGGACCGAGAACGGGTGGGTGTTCGCCGGCTGGATACGGCTCGTCAGCTCGGGCTCGCGGACCCGGAGCGAGGGCCCGAGGTCAGGCGCATCCGCTGCGGCCAGGACCTCCACCACCTCCTTGCCGAACAGGCCGAAGATCCCGCCCTTCTTGAAGGAGCGGGTGTGGAGGATGACCGCGTCCGGGCCGAGGTCCATCTTGATCTTGAGGCGGGCTTCCTGCATGGTGCCCGCGGTGTACTGGCGAATCTTCAAGCTGCTAGGCCTGCCTCTAAAGCCGCCGGAAGCCACGCGCGTGGCCGACATAATGCGGCTTTGCCCCTTTATACCATTACGAGGCGGTCAGCATCAAGCCAACAGCGAGGCCCCGTACCGAAGGTGGGGGAACTAGGAGGGGCTTTTCTTCTGCAGCGCTTGCTTCAGCAGCTTGGCGGCGTCGGTCGCCGCCGCGGGCGTGGCGGCCCGCTCATTCTCGGCCTTGATCTCCGCGTAGATCTCCTGGCGGTAGACCTTCACGTCCCGCGGCGCCTTGAGGCCGATCTTGACGGTGTCGCCCTTGATCTCCAGGACGACCACCTCGATCTCTTCGCCAATGATGATGCTTTGGTTCGGCTTACGGCTCAGGACGAGCATGCTACCTCACAGCTAGACGGTCACCACGTCCCGGGCCTCGGCGGCATCCGGAATGAGGCGTTGGCGGGTCCCGTACTGGCTGTCGTGCTGCACCACCTGGCGGCCCACATGCCGCGCGGGGTTGAGGACCAACGGTCCGAGCAGGTTCGCGGTCATCTCCGCGGGGTCCTTGGGCACCGTCACCAGCGCGAGCACGATGGGCTCCTCGCCGGGCTGGAGGCCGAGCGCTTCGCGATCCTCGTGGGACATGCGGGCATGGTAATCAGGGAAGACCAGCCCCGGGTCGATCACCGGGAAGGCGATCGCAGGCTCGTCCACCGACTGAAGCCAACGCAGGGGCTCCACGGCGTCCTGATCGAGGATCAGGAAGCGGTGGAGGTGCTCGAGGCCCATCAGGCCTTCCGGAAAGAGCAAGACGGCGCTTTCTTCATAGTCGAGCAGGCCGAACTCACGGGTATCGATCTTCATACACTCTTGACTCACGACAGCCATTGGTCCCCTATTCTACCCCATTCGCTCACCGCGAGCGCGCTACTTCAAGAAATCCATCAGGGTGGGCTGGACGATCTTGGCGCTGGCCGCGAGCGAGGCCTGGTAGACGGTCTGTGAGAGGTTGAGCTGCGAGATCACCTTGGGCATGTCCACGTCCTCGTAGCTGCTCAAGAGGCTCTGGATGCTCACCTCCGAATCGGAATAGCGCTGCTTGAGGAGATCGGCTCGGTTCTCCTTGCCGCCTAGTTCCGCACGCTTCAAGGACATGGCGTCGACGCGGCTCTCGAGGCTGCCGATGAGGTTGCTGACCGTGCCGGTGTCGCCCTGCTCCAGCGCATAGGAGAGCTGATCGAGGACCTCGAAGGCGTTGTTGGGATCCGTCGTCGCCCCGAAGACGTCCGCCCCCGTCACGTTGTACTGGATGGTGACGTTCGGGCCGATCTCCGACTGGAGGCTGTCGACGTTGTCCAGCTTGCCGGCGATCGGCGTCGAGGCGGGCGAGGGATAAGAGGGCACCCGGGCCGCCGGCGGCGAGACGTAGGCCGCGAAGTCCGGATAGGGCTCTTGGAGGGTCTGCGAGCCGTTGAAGAGGTAGCGGCCAGCCAGCTGGGTGTTGGCGATGCCCCGCAGCTCGCTCTTGAGCTGCTTGACCTCGGCGGCGATCGCATCGAGCCCGGCCTGCGAGTTCGTCCCGTTGGCCCCCTGGGTGGCAAGCTCGCGGGCGCGCGTCAACACGGTCTGCGCCGAGTTGATCGTCTGGTCGGTGGTCTGCAGCCAGGTCACCGCCTGGTTGATGTTCTTGCCGAACTGATCCTGGTCGGAGAGGGTGTTGCGCAGGAGCATGGACTGGTTGACCGCCGTCGGGTCGTCCGAGGGCTTGGTGATGGCCTTGCCGCTCGCCAGCTGGTTCTGGAGCTTCTCCATCTTCTCCAGGTGCATGCTGGCGTTGCGATACACGTTGTCGCTGATCATCCGGTTGGTGACGCGCATGATGGTTCAGTCCCTTCGTACGAAATAGCCGCAGGCGCTAGCGGCCCGGGGCCACGCCGTTGATGAGGCGATCGAGCATCTGGTCGAACATCGAGATGACCTTGGCCGACGCGTTGTACGCATGCTGGTAGCGGACCATATCCGACATCTCCTGGTCGAAGTTGACGCCCGAGACGGATTCCCGCTGGCTCTGCAGGTGATCGATGAGGTTGGTCTGGTTGGTGGCGTTCCGCTCGGCCGCCTGCCCCACGACGCCCAGGTTCGACAGGAAGCGCCGGTAGTAGTCGTTGAGGGTCTCGGTGGCGCCGAACTCGGGCGAGCGCACGACGTCCGCCGTCTCGCCGCGGACGCTGGCGATCTCCTGGGCGATGGTGTTGTCGCCCGGGCCCGGCGAGGTCGCCGGCCACGACCCGTTGACGCCCCGACCGGCCACGATCCGGTTGAGACCCGGCGGGACGTCGGCCTGAATGTTGGGATCGACCATCAGGCCTCCCAGGCCGATGAAGGTCGGATCCGAGGCCAGCGGGTTGTTGTTGACAAAGAAGCCTATGCCGGTTTGGTTTCCGTTCAGGTCGGTTCCCGTCTTGTGGTAGCCGTTGACCTTCTGCGCGAGCTCGTTGGCGAGCACGTCGAGCTGGTAGAGCAGCCCCTGCTTGGTGTCGGGCAAAGCCGGCGAGGTGGGACGCGCCGCGGCCGCGTTGCGGCCGATGACCTCGTCGCGCACCTTGAAGAGGGCCCCGAGCTGACCGCCCATCTCGCGGGGGTCGACCACCTGCCCCCGGTAGACCACGTCCGAGTAGGAGCCCTCGGCGTTGGGCTGCACCGTCAGCTTGGAGGCCCGATCGGCATCCACCAGGGCACGGCCCTTCATGAACACCAGGATCTTGCCGTCGTCGGTCTTCTGGGTCTGGATGTTGACGATCTTCGAGAGGTTCTGGATGGCCAGGTCGCGCTGGTCCATCAGGTTGTTGGGCGTGACGCCCTGGACCGTCGACTGGAGGATCAGCTGGTTGAGGGAGCTGATCTGGTCGCTGTAGGCGTTGATGTCGCTGGCGGCTCGCTGGATCTGCGAGTCCTCCTCGGCGCGCATGCGCGTCAGGCTCCGGTTCAGCTCGTTCATGGTGTTGGCAAGGGCCAACCCCTGGGAGCGCACCTCGCTGCGCGCGGCGCTCGACTCCGGGTTGGTGGCCAGCTGGTCCCAGGAGTTGAAGAACTTGGTCATGACCGAGGCCAGGCCCTGGTCGCTCGGCTCCTGGAAGGTCTGCTCGATCTGCTGGATCTGCTTGTAGAGGGTGTCGTTGTTCCCGAAGGTCGCATTCTCCTGGTAGATCCGCAGGTCCAGGAAGTCATCGCGCACGCGGGTGATCTGCTGGACGCCGACCCCGCCGCCCAGCTGGGCGAGGCTCACCGGGGTGTTGAAGGAGACCAGGGAGACCGAGGGCACCGGCTGGATGTCGACGCGCTGGCGCGAATAGCCGTCGGTGTTGGCGTTGGCGAGGTTATTCCCGATGGTGTTGAGGGCGGCCTGCGCGGCGGCCATCCCTCGAACGGCTGCTCCGAGTCCGAACAGCGAATAATCCATTACGCCCTCCGATCGAGCAAGAGACTGGGCGAGTTGGCATCCGGCTCGGCCATGCCGTCGCCGTAGAGCGTGGGCTGGGCGTTGGCCACCGCGTTGCCGACGAGCTGCATCGTGAAGTCGATGTACTCGAGACTGGCTTTCAGGAGGATCTGACAGGTCTCGTTGCCCTTGCGCAGGGCGACGGCGAGCTCCTTGAGGCGATCGCCGAGCGGCTGGAGCTTGGCCTGCCACTCCGGGGCGAGCGCGGGAAGGAGGGCCGAGAGGGTCGGCTCGGCACCGGTGCCCATGGCGGGCAAGAGCTGCTGGACCACCTCGAGGCGGGCCCGCTCCAGGTCGGTGAGACGCTTGAGCTCCTCTTCCTCCTGGCGGGTCATGTACTCGAGCTGATCGACGCGATTCTTGCGAATCAGGGCCGTCTTGAACGGCAGGCGATTGACCAGTACGGTATAGGCCGACACCTCGTCGCGCATGACGCGCTCGAGGGTCGTCAACAGCTCGTCCATGGGGGACCTCTTCCGTTAGGGGAGCTCGTCGGCGAGGGCGCGGGCCCAGACGGAGTCGGCGATGTCGGATCCGGAGACCTGGTAGGTGCCGGCCTCGATCTGCGCCTTGAGCGCGGCGACCTTGTCGGCGCGCACGTCCGAGGTCTTGGAGATCAGGCCGAGCGCCTTGGTGATCTCCTGGCTCGCCATCGAGAGGGCAGCGTCATCCGCCGGCTGCACCGCTCCTGCCTGCTCGGTCTTCTGGGCCTTGGAGGGGCCCTTCACG
>DATNQJ010000171.1:0-14381 GCA_036704085.1 Stenomitos sp. | reverse complement strand
TGGCCGTGAGCCACGCCACCGTCGGAGTGGGGACCACGCCGAGGTGCCACACGTCCACGCCCACCGAGCAGATGCCGGCGGTCAGGGCCGCCTCCAGCATGGTGCCGGAGCGGCGCGTGTCGCGGCCCACCATGATGACGGGGCGATCGCCCTCATGCTGCTGCAGGAGGATGGCCGCGCCGGCGCGTCCGAGCTTGAACGCGAGTTCGGGGGTCAGCTTGGCGTTCGCCAGCCCGCGAACCCCGTCGGTTCCGAAATACTTGCCCACTAGACCGTCACTCCTGCCTGCTTGCGGTGCCAGTTCCACGCCGTCTCAACGATCTGGTCGAGCTGGGCGAACTGGGGCTTCCAGCCGAGCTCCTGCACGGCCTTCTGGGCCGTTCCGATGAGCGCGGGGGGATCGCCCTCGCGGCGGGGCCCCATCTCGAAGGGCACCTGACGGCCCGAGATCCGCTCGGCGGTCTCGATGACCTGCTTGACCGAGTAGCCGCTGCCGTTGCCGAGGTTGTAGATGGCGCTCTCGCCGCCGGCGAGCAGGCGCTCCAGACCGAGGATGTGAGCGCGCGCCAGGTCCACCACGTGGATGTAGTCGCGGATGCAGGTGCCGTCCTCGGTCGGGTAGTCGTCGCCGAAGACCTTGAGGGTGGGCCCGCCCAGGACCGCGCCCAGCACCAGCGGGATCAGGTGGGTCTCGGGATTGTGGGCCTCGCCGATCTCACCGTCCGGGTCGGCGCCCGCGGCGTTGAAGTAGCGGAAGCTGATGGTCTTGAGATCGTAGGCCCGGCGGTAGTCCGCGAGGATCTGCTCGACCATCAGCTTGGACTTGCCGTAGGGGTTGATCGGGTTCTGGCCGTGCGTCTCGGGGATGGGGATCTCGGTCGGCACGCCGTAGGTGGCGCAGGTCGAGGAGAAGATGAACTTGTCGACGTTGAACTCGCGCATCACCTTGAGGAGGTTGAGCGTGGCCGCCACGTTGTTGAAGTAGTACTTCTCGGGGTTGGTGACGCTCTCGCCGACGAAGGCGTAGGCCGCGAAGTGCATGACGCCCGCGATGGGGTACTTCGCGAAGACCTCGCGGAGGCGATCGGGGTCGCTCATGTCGCCCTCTTCGAACTCGCCCCACTTCACCGCCTCGCGGTGGCCGTAGACGAGGTTGTCGAAGGTGACGGTTCTGTAGCCCTGAAGGTTCAACTCCTTGACGCAGTGCGAGCCGATGTAACCGGCTCCGCCGACGACCAGGATCATGTCATTGGTGGCAGGCACGCGAACTTCCTCTACTGTTGGCCCGAACGGGGCCCTCGGGGGCACAGAGCCCCCGTCCTAACCCTTTCAGTATACTACCCATCGCCCGTTCTGGGCCGAACCCGGACGTGGCGCCGAATCCGCGGTGCCCCCTAGGCCGAGGTCAGCTCGCCTTCCTGCAACCGGCGATAGTGGAGGAACTAGAAGTGGACGACGAGGCGCATCTTACCTCCCGACCCCCACGTAGCTGAGGCCGGCCCTGCGGGCGGCCTGCGGGCTGAAGATGTTCCGGGCATCCACGAGGACGGGCGATCGCATGACCGCCCTGAGTTGCGCGAGATCCAGCGAGCGGAACTCGTCCCACTCGGTCACCACCACCACCGCATCGCAGCCCCAGGCCAGATCCGTGGGGTCGGTCGAGTAATGCAGCTCCAGGTCCGGGTTCTGCGCGCGGCACGGCGCCATGGCGATGGGGTCGAAGGCCTTGACCCGGGCCCCCATCTTGAGCAGTGTCCGGGCGATATCCAGGGACGGGGCGTCGCGCAAGTCGTCGGTGTTGGGCTTGAACGCCAAGCCCAACAGGCCGATGGTCTTGCCCTTGATGATCTTCAGCTCGTCCTGGAGCTTCTGGACGATCCGGGCCCGCTGCTGGAGGTTGACGGCGAGGGTGGCCTTGAGCATCTGCGGCTCGTAGCCGTACTCGCCGGCGATCGAGATCAGGGCCGAGACGTCCTTGCCGAAGCAGCTGCCGCCCCACCCCGCGCCCGCATTGAGGAAGCGGTGCCCGATGCGGGCATCCAGGCCGATGTCGCGCGCCACCTCGACCACGTCCGCTCCGACCTTCTCGCACAGGTTGGCCATCTCGTTGATGAACGAGATCTTGGTGGCCAAGAAGGCGTTGGCCGCGTACTTGATCATCTCGGCCGACGGCAGGTCCGTGGTGACCAGGGGCACCGCCCCGAAGCCCTCGGGCCGGGGCGCGACCTCGGGCGCCTGGAAGGACTGCTCCAGGATGGGTGCGTAGAGGGTGCGCAGGATCGCGTAGGCCTCGGGGTCCTGGGACCCGATGACGATCCGGTCCGGGTAGAGGGTGTCCCCAATGGCCGAGCCCTCGCGCAGGAACTCGGGGTTCGAGGCCACCATGAACCGGGGCATCTGGCCTTCGAGGCTGCTGCCCAGATGGCCAGCCGGCTGCAGGGCCTCGATGCCGTCTTGCACGAGCATCTCCACCCAGTTGCCCGAGCCGATGGGCACGGTGCTCTTGTTGACGATGACCCGGGGCTTGGTGGCGTCCAGGGCCGCCCCGATGGCGTGCGCCACCGCCTCGACGTACTGGAGATCCGGCTCGCCCGATGGCTGGGGCGGGGTACCCACGGCGATGAAGATGACATCCGCCGCCTGTACGGCCGGCGCCAGCTCCCGGGAGAAGACCAGGGACTCGCCGCCGCGCTCAAGGCAGGTCACCAGCAGGTCTTCCAGGCCGGGCTCGTAGATGGGCGACAGGCCCGAGCGCAGCGGGTCGATCTTGGCGGGGTCGTGGTCGACGCAGGTCACGTCATGCCCGAGGTAAGACAGGCATGTCCCCGTGACCAACCCGACGTAACCCGTTCCGATGACGCAAACCCTCACAGACACCTCCCCGTGGTTAGCGAGTCACCTGATTGGCTTGAGCGCGCTGGGCATCGAGCCCCCGTTGCTTGAGAGGACGCCACCAGGCCTCGTTGGCCAGGTACCACGCGATCGTCTGGTCGAGCCCGGTCTCGAAGGTGTAGCGGGGCACCCAACCGAGCTCACGCTCGATCTTCGCGGCGTCGATCGCATACCGCTTGTCGTGCCCGGGCCGATCCGCCACGTAGCGGATGAGGCTTTCCGGCTTGCCCAGCTTCTCGAGGATGAGCCGGGTGATCTCCATGTTGGTCTTCTCGTTGTGGCCGCCGATGTTGTAGACCTCACCGGGCTTGCCCGCGTGCAGCACCCGGTCCAGCGCCCGGCAATGGTCCTCCACGTGCAGCCAGTCGCGGACGTTGAGGCCGTCCCCGTAGACGGGCACCGACTGATCGTCCATCAGGTTGGTGATGAACAGGGGGATGAGCTTCTCGGGGAAGTGGTAAGGCCCGTAGTTGTTCGAGCAGTGGGTGATGACGGTCTCGAAGCCGTAGGTCTCGAAGTAGGCCCGGGCCAGCATGTCCGAGCCCGCCTTGGAGGCCGAGTAGGGGCTGTTGGGCGCGTAGGGCGTCTCCTCGGTGAAGAAGCCCGTGGGGCCCAGGGAGCCGTAGACCTCGTCGGTCGAGACGTGCAGGAAGCGCTCGACCTTGTGGCGCTTGGCGGCGTCCAACAGCACCTGGGTGCCGAGCACGTTGGTGCGCACGAAGGCCGCCGGGTCCGAGATGGAGCGATCCACGTGGCTCTCGGCCGCCAGGTGCATGACCGCGTCCACCCCTGCCATGACCGCGTCCACCAGGGCCGGGTCGCAGATGTCCCCGTGCACGAAGGTGTAGCGCGGGTTGGAGCTCACGTCCTGGAGGCTCTCGAGGCAGCCCGCGTAGGTCAGGGCGTCCAGGTTCACGACCTGATAGGTCGGGTGCTCGTCGAGCAGGTGGCGGACCAGGTTGCCGCCGATGAACCCCGCTCCGCCGGTGATGAGGATCTTCATGTCGTCGTGGTCACCCTTCTCCTAGATGATGCTGAACTGGCTGTTGTCGCCGAGCATGAGGCGGTAGGCCTTGGGCTTCATCTCGCCACGCGTCACCTCGACGTTCTTGCCCAGGAGCGAATCGACGATCCGGCCGTTGATGTCGGTGATGGAGCTGCCCGAGAGGATGATGGAGTGCTCGATCTCGGCATGCGTGATGGTCACGTCGTGGTCGATGGCCGTGTAGGGGCCCACAAAGGTGTTGGTGAGCCGGCAGTTGGGCCCGATGATGGCCGGTCCCCGCACGATGCAGTTCTCGAGGCGAGCGCCCGGAGCGATGACCACGCGGCCCTGGATCTGGCAGTCGCCCACCAGCTCGCCCTGCACGTCCGACTCGATGTCGTCGAGCATGATGCGGTTGGCCTCGAGCATGTCCGAGAGCTTGCCGGTGTCCTTCCACCAGCCGGTGATGACGTGCGGGCGCACCTCGGAGCCCTGGTCGATGAGGTACTGGATGGCATCGGTGATCTCGAGCTCGCCGCGGGGCGAGGGCTGGATCGCGTTGACCGCCGGGAAGATCTTCTGGCTGAAGAGGTAGACGCCCACCAGGGCGAGGTCGCTCTTGGGCTCCTTGGGCTTCTCCTCGAGGTTGACGACCTGGTCGCCCTCGAGCACCGCGACGCCGAACTGGTTGGGATTGGGCACCTTGGCGAGCAGGATCTGGGCGTCGGGCCGGGTGGCCTTGAACTCCGAAACGAAGCTCGTGATGCCGCCCCGGATGAGGTTGTCGCCCAGGTACATGACGAAGGGCTCGCCCGCCATGAACTCCTCGGAGATCTTGACGGCGTGCGCCAGTCCCAGGGGGGCCTCCTGCGGCAGGTAGGTGACCTTCACGCCCCAGCGGCTGCCGTCGCCGACCGCGGCGCGGACCTCGGCGCCCGTCTCCCCGATGATGATGCCCACCTCGGTGATGCCGGCATCCCGCATCGCCTCCAGGGCGTAGAAAAGGATGGGCTTGTTGGCGACCGGCACCAACTGCTTGGCGGCGGTGTGGGTGATGGGACGCAAGCGCGTGCCCTTGCCACCACTCAGGATCAATCCCTTCATGTCACTACCTCACTGTGGGGGAGACAATGGCCTTTACTGAGCCTATCGCGTCGGGCCAATTGGTTCTTCGTCCCCGGGTGCGAATCCTTTAGAGCGTTTTGGAGGGGCCCGCAAGCCGACTCCATGCCTCGCCCAGGCGGCGGTGGCCCACCGCCACGCCGGTACGGTCGCTCCTGCCACCCGGCGGACTCCCGTCAACCATCGAACGACACTCCGGAACGGCATCACGCAGGCAGGAAGACGAAGCGGCTTGCTACTGTTCAAGAGCAAGACCTTCATCTTTCTGGTCAACACCGGCACACAGTATATCGGAAGCGCGCCCAAACCGATACCAATAGCGTGCTTCAGCCCCATGGCCCGACACCAAAAGGACGCGTTTGCGCAAACGGGGAGGCCTCGGCTAGACTGGCGGGATGCAGAAGCCCCGCCTCCGCTCTTCCCGCATGCGCTCCGACGCATGGGCCATCCGGCTGGGTCGGATCAGCCGCTTTGCGGTGGCCGGCGGCAGCTCGGCCCTGGTCAACCTGGTCGCCCTGCACCTGCTCGTCTCGGGCCTCGGGTGGCAGGGCGGCTGGCATGAAGACGCTGCCAACCTCCTGGCGCTCGAGATCAGCACCCTCTGTCAGTTCACCCTGTGTCGCTGCTGGGTCTGGAGAGGAGAGACGTCGCGCCCCCTTTGGTCGGCCCTGTTCGCCTTTCACGCGGCGGTCGCCATGACCTCGGGCGGTCGGGTGGTGCTGTTTTCGCTCTTGCGGCTCGCCGGGCTCCACTACCTGCCGAACGCCCTCATCGGCATCGGCCTGGCCGCCCTCTTCAACTACCTGCTCTACGATCGGCTCGTGTTCCGGGACAGACCGCAGCCCGCATCCCGCTAGGACTTGAGCGACGGCCGGTTGCCCGCCTCGCGATCGAAGCCGAGGACGTCCTGCGTGAGGTAGAGCGGACGCCCCTTGGCCTCGTCGTAGATGCGTCCCACGTACTCGCCGATGATCCCGAGCGTGATCAGCTGGACCCCGCCCAGGAAGAGGATGGCCGTCATCAGGGACGCCCAGCCGAGGATGGTCTCGTGAGTGAAGAGGCGCAGGTAGACGACGTAGAGGACGCCCAGGAAGCTCACGAACGAGACGAGGAAGCCCAGGTACATCGCCAGTTGCAACGGGAGGAACGAGAAGCTCGTGATGCCGTCGAAGGCGAAGCGCAGCATCTTCTTGAGCGGATACTTGGTCTCGCCCGCGAAGCGCTCATGCCGCACGAAGGTAACGCCCGTCTGGCGGTACCCCAGCCAAGCGACCAGGCCCCGAACGAACCGGTTCCGCTCGCGGATCAGCTTGAGGCCTTCGATGGCCCGGCGGCTCATGAGGCGGAAGTCCCCGGTGTCCACGGGGATCTCCACGTTGGTGATCCGGGCGATGAGGCGGTAGAACATCGCGGCCGTCGCGCGCTTGAAGAGGCTGTCCCCCTCGCGACGCTCACGGACCGCGTAGACCACGTCGTAGCCGTCCCGCCACTTGGCGACCAGCTCGGGGATCAGCTCGGGCGGATCCTGCAGGTCGGCGTCGATGACCACCACCGCGTCCCCCCGGGCATGGTCCATGCCCGCGGTGATGGCGATCTGGTGGCCGAAGTTGCGCGAGAAGTCGATCAGGCGGGCGTGCGGATCGGCCGCCACGAGCTCCCGGAGCTGCTGGCCCGAGGAGTCGCGGCTGCCGTCGTTCACGTAGACGAGCTCGTAGTCCTCCGGCAGGTCCGCCATGACCGCACTCAGGCGGCGGTGCAACTCGGAGATGGTGGCGCCTTCATTGAAGATCGGCACGACGACGGAGATGAGCAAAGAGGAGTCCTTCCTGCGGGCAAACGCGCGTGCACATCTTATCAGAACCCCCGCCGGCCCACCACCGAGGCCTACGCCGGCATCCGCACCCGGTGCCACGCGATGGTCTGGGCGATCCCTTCCTCGAACGTCACCTGCGAGCTCCAGCCCAGGCGGTCGGCAATCAGGGTCGGATTGGCGAGCGAATGGCGGATGTCCCCCGATCGTGCCGGCCCGAACTCCGGAGCCGGCGAGACGCCCAGCACCTTGGCGATGACCTGATAGGCCTGCAAGACCGAGGTCTCGCGACCCGTGCCCACGTTGAACACCTCCCCACGGCCGGCGTCGGCCGTCAGGGCCAGCAGGTTGGCGCGGGCCACGTCCCCGACGTAGACGAAGTCGCGCGTCTGGTGGCCATCCCCGAAGATCGTGGCCACCTGCCCGCGGGAGAGCCGATCGATGAAGATGGACAACACCCCGGAATACGGAGAGGCGGGGTCCTGGCGGGGACCGAAGATGTTGAAGTAGCGCAGGCCAATGGTCTCCAGACCGTGCAGCTCGGACTCCAGGCGCCCGATCTCTTCGTTGTAGCGCTTTTGACTGCCATAGGGCGAGGACGGGCACAAGGGCGCCCCTTCCGAGACGGGCGGAGCGACGGCGGCGCCGTAGACGGCCGCGCTGCTGGCATAGACGACCCGGTGCACGCCCTGGCGCCGAGCCACCTCCATGACGTTCAACGTGCCCGTGGCGTTGACCGAATGAGTGAAGCCCGTGCTCTCCACCGAAATGGGAACCGAGACCACGGCCGCCAGGTGCAACACGGCTTCGATTCCCGCCATGGCCAGCATCAGCGACACCTCGTCCCGAATGTCGCCCTCGACGAACTCGACCCGCCCGAGGCAGGCCGCCAGATTGTCGAGCGACCCCGTCGAGAGGTTGTCGAAGACCCGGACATGATGCCCTGCCGCCAAGAGGGCCTCCACCGAGTGGGACCCGATAAACCCCGCTCCTCCGGTCACCAGGATGCGCATGAGTTCCCCTCCTTCGACACGCCGACGGGCTATCAAGCAAGGGTTATAGCGAGTGGGACCGACCGAACGATTGGGCAGGTTATACCAAGAACATGGTCCAGCCATGACAAGGCGGGGTGACCATGGGCTCAATGGCCGACCGCAGGAGCCCCTCGGGGCTCCTGCGGTCGAGGTCATGGCGAGGCATCGCCCAGAGACTAGTAGGCCTTGTGGAAGAGGACCCCCATGGCGGTCTTGACGATGATGCGGAGGTCGAAGAGCAGGGACCAATTCTCGACGTAGTAGATGTCGTAGCGGGTTCGCTCTTCGATGGTGCCCTCTTCCCCGCGCAGGCCGTTGGCTTGCGCCCAACCGGTCAGGCCGCTGCGAACCAGGTGGCGGTCCATGTACTTGGGAATGTAGGTCTTGAACTGATCGATGAAGAAGGGGCGCTCCGGACGCGGGCCGACCAGGCTCATGTCCCCCTTGAGGACGTTCCAGAGCTGCGGCAGCTCATCGATGCTCAGTCGGCGCAGGTGCTTGCCGATCGGGGTCGTGCGCGGATCGCCCTGCTTGGCCCAGACCGGACCACTCCGGTCCTCGGCATCGATATACATGGTCCGGAACTTGTAGATGTTGAAGAGACGGCCATCGCGCCCCATGCGCTCCTGTCGATAGAAGATGGGCCCGGGGCTCGACAGGCGAACGGCGAGGGCCGTTCCCAGAAGTAGGGGGGAGATGAGCAGCATGCCGAAGGCCGTGAGCAGCACGTCCATGGCGCGCTTCATGAAGCGGTTGTGCCACTTGCGCAGCGGCACGTCCCAGATTTCGAGGGTGGGGATGCCGTCCAGGTCCGCGATCTGGATCTTGGCCGTCATCAGCTCCAGGACGTCCGGCACGATCCGGAAGTGCACGTCCCGGTTGCCCGCCGCGCCCATCAGGTCCACGAACTCGGTCAAGGTCGCGCCCGGCCGGGCCAGGATCACCTCGTCGATGTGGTGCTGGGCGATGAGGGTCGGCAGATCCTCGGTCTCGCCGAGCACCTGGCCATAGTGGTTGACGTGGGTCTCGCGCAGCTCATTGGTATGCACCGCGCAGATCCAGCGATCGCCCTCCATCCACTCCCCCGGCGCGGGCAGGAAGCCGACGAGGCGATGCCCCAGCTGAGGAGCCTCCTTGAACCGGACCGCCATCATCTCGCCGAGCGGATTGCAGCCGACGATCAGGGTGTTGAGCACCCCCCATCCGCGGGCCTGCAGCCACTCCTGGAAGGTCCGGAGGGTCAGGTGGAAGAGCCCGAGGGTGGCGTAGCCCAGAATCAAACTGTAGATCAGGACCAAGCGCGAGTAGGAGAAGTCGCGGTAAAAGAACCCCAGGCCGAGGGCGACCAGGGTTCCCAGACCCAGACCGAAGGCCAAGAGGACCATGTCGTCGAACTTGGAGGCTGCCCGCCGGTACTTGTAGAGCCCCAGGCTCGCGAGCACCATCACCCAGACCGTGGCGATCAGGATCGTCGCATGCCAGTAAGGGTTCCAGGGCGGCGCAAAGTAGGTGACCGGAGCCAGGACCTTCCAGGTGAAGCGCATCGCGTAGACGAGCGCGAAGACCCCGTTGATGATGGCCCAGTCCATCACCACCACCAGCGGCAAGCCGGCGTACATGATGTTGCGGCGCAACCACTCGCGCCAATCCTGCGGGGCCTGGGCGGCCGCGATGCGGCGCTCGAGTTCGACGGGAGGCTGATTAGACATGGACCGCCTCCACCTCGAGCACCTCGCCGGTCCGACGAATGGCGATCGCTTCGTCGATCACGCGATGCATGCGGGCCGCAAAGGACTCGAAGCCGAAGCTCTCGGCATGGCGGCGGATGGCAGCCGGCTCGAAATCCGTGCGATCGAGGCGGCGAAGGGCCGCCGCGACGCTATCCGGCGTCTGCTCCGGGAAGAACAGACCCGTGACGCCATCGATAACCGTCTCAAGGGCGCCGCCTGCGCCGTAGGCCACAACCGGACGGCCGCAGGCCTGAACCTCGAGGGGCACCAGACCGAAGTCTTCGAACGCACCGAACACCAGCGCACGGCAGCGCGCCATCGCCCGGGCGACCTCCTGGTCCCCGACGTGGCCGAGGAACTCGACGTTCGGCTTGGCCATGGCCTTGAGTTCCGAGTAGAGCGGCCCGTCTCCGATGACCTTGAGGGGCATGCCGGTCTGGTTGGCCGCCTGAATGGCGAGGTCCACCCGCTTGTAGGGGACCAGGCGCGAGACGACCAGCAGATGGTCTCCCACCTCGGCGGCCGGAGCCACCTCGAAGCGTTCCACGTCGATGGGCGGGGGGACCACCAGGGCCTGCCGGCGATAGTGCTTGTTGATGCGCTTGGCGACCTCGCGCGAGTTGGCGACGAAGTTGTCGACCCGGTTGGCGGCGAGCACGTCCCACTGCCTCAGGTTGCTGAGCAGCACCGCTGCGAGCGGGCGCAGGAGCGGCGATACGTCCTTCAGGTAGTCATGGTAGAGGTCCCAGGCATAGCGCATGGGCGTGTGGGTGTAGCAGACATGGAGCTGGTCCGGGCGAGTCACGACGCCCTTGGCGCAGGCGTGGCTGCTCGAGAGCACGAGATCGTAGCTCGACAGATCGAACTGCTCGAACGCCAAAGGCATCAGTGGCAACAGCTTCTGGTAATGGCGCGTCGCCCCGGGAAGGCGCTGCAGGAACGAGGGGCGAACATCGAGCCCATTGAACTCTGCGGGCAAGAGGTCGCGGCGGTGAACCGTCGTGTAGACCGGCGCGTCCGGAAACATGCGATGGAACGCCCAGACCACCCGCTCCGAGCCACCCAGGGTGGTCAGCCATTCATGGACCAATGCGACTTTCAAAGAGCCATCCTCATGAGGCAGCGCGTGCTGCTCGGTCAAGACCGTCCCAACACCTGACGATACGCATCGACCGTTCGTTCACCCACCCGCTCCCACTGGAACGACTGGGCCCGAGCGCGTCCGGCGTCGGCCAGAGCATTACGCCTTTGCGGATCCGAACAGATAGACTCGATTGCTTGCTGCCATTCTAGCACAGAATCAGGCCCCAGGAGCACGCCAGCAGGCCCCACTACCTCAGGAATAGAGGCACAATTGCTCGTGAGGACTGGGACCCCGGCGGCCATGGCCTCCAAAGGCGGCAGTCCAAAGCCCTCGTAGCGGGACGGGAAGACGAAGGCCGTGGCCTCCTGATACAGGGCGATCAGATCGGAGTCCGCCACGAACCCCGTCACGACGACCCGCTCGGCGATCCCGCGCCGCTCCAACTCCGATCGGAGGGGCACCCGGGGGTCCTCCTTGCCGACCAGGACCAGCCTGACGTCGCCGAAGGTCTCGGGATCCAGGCGCTCCATCACGTCGAGCAGCAGACCGATGTTCTTGTAGCCCTTCCACTGGCCCGCATAGAGCAGGTAGCGACCCTTCAAGCCAAACCGCTCTCGCACGGCCCGTCGGCTCGCGGCGTCGGCAGGCTGGGCGAACTCCATCCCCACGCCGAGCGGAATGGCCGTGATCTTGGCCGGGTCGGCTCCAACCAGCCGGATCAGATCCGATCGGGTGTGCTCGGACACGGTCAACACCCGACGGGCCCTGTACGGGGCGAGCCGGGCCATGGCCTGGAAGTACATGCCGCCGAACCGGGCGGTGATCGCCTCGGGATAGTGGAAGGGGATCAGGTCGTGGATCGTCACGACGAGCGGGAGGCGCACGCCCAGCGGAGCGTTCAGGTGCGGGACGTGCAACAGGTCGACCCGCGCCGCGTGAGCCGCCTGCGCGATCCGCACCTGCTCCTGGATCGAGAAGATCTTGGCCGTCACGCCCTGCCGCGTCACGCCCGGAAAGTCCCAGCGCGGATCCCGCACCTGCTCGGGCGACATCCACGCGACGACCTCGGCCCCGAAACGAGGCAACCAGGGTAGCAGGGACTGGATATAGCGCCCAATCCCGCTGTGTTCGATCATGCGGGCATCAAACCCGATCCGAAGGGGGCGCGCCGGAATCGTCTCCAAGAAGGCTATCCTTTCTGGCCGACGGGCCTCCCCATGGCCGCAACGCGGCTCGGGAGGCCGTGGGACCCGAACCCAGCATGCCATAGCCCCACGAAGCTCGCAAGGCCGCTCGGTGTGCCGCGCTCCAAGCCCACCAGGAGGCCGCTCAAGCCGCCTGGCGCCGCCCTGTACGGCTCGGTGTAAACTTTTTTAAAAAAGACCACACGCGCTGACGTAATGAGCTATGCTCTGTCTCATAGTCAAGCCCCCTGAAAGCCTCTCACCAAAGGCCTTGGTGAGAAGTTCGCCATCCCGACTTGCCGGAAACCCGCCAGTCGATGGACGAAACGACAGGTCATCACGGGGGAGGCCCCTGGTGGCCCCCTGGTGGCAGCGGCCCACGAGAGAGCCGACTCAGAACGAGTGGGCAGGTCTCCTTGGAGATCTGCCCCGGCGGCGCGGTGGCGATCCTCCAGCCGCCCCAGCATCGAACGCGATAGAAGGAAGAACGGCGCAGTGTTTAACGGTAAATCAATCCTAATCACCGGCGGGACGGGATCTTTCGGCAAGCAATACGTCAAGACCATCCTGGAGCGCTACAAGCCGCGGCGCGTCATCGTCTTTTCGCGTGACGAGCTCAAGCAGTTCGAGATGCAGCAGACCTTCAACTCGGACGAGATGCGCTACTTCATCGGCGACGTGCGCGACCTGCCCCGCCTGATCCAGGCGATGCGCGGCGTCGACTACGTGATCCATGCCGCCGCCCTCAAGCAGGTGCCGGCCGCCGAGTACAACCCGATGGAGTGCATCAAGACCAACATCCACGGGGCCGAAAACGTCATTGCCGCCGCCCTCGAGAATGAGGTGGAGAAGGTGATCGCCCTCTCCACCGACAAGGCGGCCAACCCCATCAACCTGTACGGAGCCACCAAGCTCGCCTCCGACAAGCTCTTCGTGGCGGCCAACAACATGGTCGGCAACAAGAAGACGCGCTTCGCCGTGGCCCGCTACGGGAACGTCGTGGGGTCGCGCGGATCGGTCGTGCCCTTCTTCGCCAAGCTCATCAACCAGGGAGCCACCGAGCTTCCGGTCACCGACGAGCGCATGACGCGCTTCTGGATCACGCTGCAGCAGGGCGTGGACTTCGTCCTCAAGAACTTCGAGCGCATGCACGGCGGCGAGATCTTCGTGCCGAAGATCCCCTCGATGCGCATCACGGACCTGGTCGAGGCGATGCTTCCGGGTTCGCCCAAGAAGATCGTCGGCATCCGCCCGGGCGAGAAGCTCCACGAGATCATGTGCCCGGCCGACGACTCGCACCTGACGCTCGAGTTCGCCGATCACTACGTCATCAAGCCGACCATCACCTTCTTCTACCACGTGGCGTATGAGCTCAACGGACTCGGCGAGGCCGGCGTGCCGGTGCCGCAGGGCTTCGAGTACAACTCCGGCTCCAACCCCCACTTCCTGACGCCCAACGAGCTGTTGAGCATGAACGCCCTATGCAACTAATTCCCTATGGTCGACAGGACATCGACGACGCGGACCTGGCGGCTGTCGCGGAGGTCCTTCGGTCCGACTGGTTGACCCAAGGACCGGCCATCACCCGCTTCGAAGAAATGGTGGCCGGCTATTGCGGCGCCCAGCATGCCCTCGCCGTCTCGAACGCCACTGCCGCGCTGCACCTGGCGTGCCGGGCCCTGGATCTGGGCCCGGGAGACCTGCTCTGGACCTCGCCCAACACCTTCGTGGCGTCGGCGAACTGCGCGCGCTACTGCGGGGCCGACGTGGATTTCGTCGATATCGACCCGCAGACCTACAATATGAGCGTGACGGCGCTGGCAGCCAAGCTCGAGGCCGCTGAAAAGGCTGGTCGGCTGCCCAAGATCGTCATCCCGGTCCACTTTGCGGGCCAGTCCTGCGACATGGAAGGCATCCATGCGCTCGCCGAGCGTTACGGCTTCTACGTGGTCGAGGACGCCTCGCACGCTGTCGGGGCACGCTACCGCGACACCTTGGTCGGCTCGGGTCGTTACTCCGACATGACGATCTTCAGCTTCCACCCCGTCAAGATCATCACGACGGGCGAGGGCGGGCTGGTGCTGACCAACCGCCCGGAACTGTACGAGCGGCTCGCGCTCCTGCGCAGCCATGGCATCACCCGCGATGCTGACCTCATGCAGGGTCCGAGTGAGGGCCCCTGGTATTACCAGCAGATCGATCTGGGCTACAACTACCGCCTGACGGACATCCAGGCGGCGCTGGGTGCAAGCCAAATGCGGCGCCTGGAAACCTTCATCGCTCGGCGCCAGGAGCTCGCGCGCCGTTATGACGAGCTGCTGAAGGACCTACCGGTCGTACGGCCCTGGCAGTCGCCGGACGGAGCCTCCTCCTACCACCTCTACCCGATTCAGGTCGAGGGTTCGCGCCGTCGGGAGATCTTCGAGGCCTTGCGCGCGCGAGGCATCGGGGTGAACGTCCATTACATCCCGGTCCACACCCAGCCCTACTACCAGGAGCTGGGCTTCCGGCCGGGCGACTTTCCCGAGGCGGAGCGCTAC
>DATNQJ010000170.1:0-9196 GCA_036704085.1 Stenomitos sp. | reverse complement strand
CGGCATCGATGGCGGCCATGCAGCCGGTGCCGGCCGCCGTGATGGCTTGACGGTAGACGGTGTCCTGGACGTCGCCCGCGGCGAACACGCCCTCGACGCTCGTCCGGGTGCCCTGATGAGTCAGGATGTAGCCCTTGGCGTCGAGCTCGAGGTGGCCCTCGAAGATGGCGGTCGTCGGCTTGTGGCCGATGGCAACGAACACGCCGTCCACGGGCAGCTCGGAGGTCGAGCCGTCGACGGTGCTGCACAGGCGAACACCCGTGACGAAGTCGTCACCGAGCACCTCGTCGATGGCGGAGTTCCAGTGGAAGCTGATCTTGGGGTGCTCCTGGGCCCGCTGTTGCATGATCTTGCTGGCGCGCAGCGAGTCGCGGCGATGGATGACGTGCACGTGCGAGGTCATGTTGCTCAGGAAGAGGGCCTCCTCCATGGCCGTGTCCCCGCCGCCGACCACGGCCACGGTCTTGCCCCGGAAGAAGAAGCCGTCACAGGTCGCGCAGGCCGAGACGCCCCGGCCTTGCAGGCGCTGCTCCGACTCGAGGCCGAGCCACATGGCGTTGGCACCGGTCGCGATGATGACGGCGTGAGCCTGGTGGAGCTGGTCCTTGCTGTCCCAGACCTTGAAGGGGCGCGTCGAGAAGTCGACCCGGGCGATGACGTCCGAGATGATCTCGGTGCCGAAGCGCGCGGCCTGGTCCCGGAAATGCTGCATGAGCTCGGGGCCCTGCAGGCCGTTGGGGAAGCCGGGGTAGTTCTCGACCTCGGTGGTGGTCATGAGCTGGCCGCCCGGCGCATGGCCCTCGAACAGCAGGGGCTGGAGGTTGGCGCGCGCGGCGTAGATGCCCGCGGTGTAGCCCGCGGGACCCGCCCCGATGATGATGACGTTGCGAATCATGTGGTGTGTCTCCTGGTGGAAGGCCGGTCGGGTCAGGTGCGCGTTCCGCGCAGCAGGACGTCGACGCCCGTGATCGTGAACCCCTCGCCGAGGTGGGGCGCCAGGGTGACGTGCTCGGGAGCGATGTCCACGAGCTCGCCGGTCTGCTCGTCAAAAAAGTGGTAGTGCTCGGCGACGTTGTTGTCGTACAGGACGCTTTCGGTATGCGGGACCTTGAGCTCCTTCAAGAGGCCCCCGTCGACCAGCACGCGCAGGGTGTTGTAGACGGTGGCGAGGCTCATCTTGGGGAAGTTGCGATCAATCCACTGCTTGATGGTCTCAGCACTCGGGTGATCCGCCTCGCACAGCACGAAGCGGCAAATCGCGATGCGCTGCGCCGTCGGGTTGATGCCGGCGTTCTTGAGCACCGTCTCGATTTCGCTGGGCGACAAGCACGAAGATTGGAATTTCATAATATTTAGAATAACTCTAAATTTTGACTTGTCAACACCCCGGAGCGTCATGCGGAAAGGCGAGCGACAAAAAGCCCCCGGCCGTGCCGGGGGAGGCGGGGACCTGCTACCAGCAGGCCGCTAAGGACGCTCACAAATGCCGCGGAACCGGCGGAGCCATCGCCCGGATCCACTCGGAGCTCACCTGGGACCCGAAGGCCGCGCACTCCTGCAGGTAGGGAGCGAGGGGCAACTCCTCGTCGGGGGTCGCGCCGTAGGCAGCGAGGACCTCTTCGAGGTGGCTCGCCAGCAAGAGGCCAGTCGCGCGATCGGCCACGTCCCACAGGCAGCGTGTCTTGAGGGTCGGGGTGATCGCCGCGAGCTCGACGTACCAGGCCCCAGCGGCCCCGTAAACCATCAGGGCCCATCGCTCGGACTTGAGCATCAAGGCATACGCCAGAAAGCCCGCGGCCGTCAGCTGGTTCTCGAAATGGGTCACGTTCACGAACATCCGGCCACTCCCCTTGAATCCCAGGCATGACATGGGCCCGCGCGGGCTCTCCCTTGCGAGGCCTAATGCCGATCTAATGAAACCCGAACACTCCGGGCGGCCGTATCAACTCCAGGGCAAGGCCGTGTTAAATCGGCCTCGGACTCGCCTTCTTGGCCGTGAGCATGCCGTAGCTCATGGCGCCTTCGTCATAGGCGCGGCGGATGGCCCCGAACGCCTGGACGAAGCCGCGGATCGCCGGGTCGCTCATCCGGGCGAGCAGCTGGACCTCGGGACGCTCGACGATGCGGCCGCAGAGCTGCCAGGTCGCCTTGACCCGCTCGGTCACGTCCTCGGCCCGGATCGCGTCGAAGCCCGCCTCCCGGAGCCATGCCACATAGTCCCTCATGCTGCCCAGGGACGGACAGAGCATGCCCTCGCAGACCGCTGCCACGAGCTGCTCTTGGGCGTCGCTCTCGAAGCGCTCGGCTGACAGCCAGGCGCAGAGGGCCATGGTGCCGCCCGGCTTGAGGACGCGGTGGCAGGCCCGGATGAAGCCCGGCTTGTCCAGGAGGTGCTCGCTGCACTCGATGACCCAGACGGCGTCGAAGCTCTCGGCGGGGAAGTCGAGGCGGTGGGCGTCCTTGATGGCGAAGCGGGCGCGATCGCCGAGCCCCTCGCGGGCCGCGGCCTCTGCCGCCATGCGGGCCTGCACCGGGCTGAGCGTGATGCCGAGGACCGTGCAGTCGAGCTCTTTGGCGAGCCAGCGGGCGGAGCCCCCGACCCCGCAGCCCACGTCCAGGACGCTCGAGCCGGGCGGGATCGCGGCCATCTCGGCCAGGCGCTCGATGAGCTTGAGCTGGGCCCACTTGGGGGACTCGCGGCCCTCGAAGTAGCCGTGATGGATGTGATCGCCCCAGAGGGCGCGGTAGAACACCGAGACCCGGTCGTAGTGATCCCGGATCGCGGCGACCTCGGAGGATCCCTTGGATTCGAGCATCTCTGCCTCCCTCCCCAGACTCAGTTCCAGCTTAGGGCCGAACCACGGCCGACGGCACGGCCAAACGCCCGAGGGAGATCGGCGACTTGGCTGTAGGTGGGCAATCGGCCCCGCGGGCAAAAAGAGGCCCGCAGGTCCTGGCAGGATCTGCGGGCTGGCGGTGTGGTGACGGCTTTGCCTTAGCGAGTGCGCCCGGAGTCTACCGCTCCACGCTCCAGGAGCGGCCCTGCGGGCGGCAGGCTCGAGACGATCTCGCGCTTCGAGACCTGGCCCTCCTTGAAGAAGGCAATGGCGCCCATGAGGGCCTGGACCTGGGCTTGCACCCCACTGACCGACTGAGCGATGACCTCCGAGGCCTTGGCCGTGTCCCGGCTGGCCGAGAGGATCTCGTCGGCCGCCTGCACGGTGCGCTCGCAGCCCTTCTGTTGCTCGTCGGCAGCCAGGGAGACCTCGCGCGTCATGGCGTTCATGCTGTCGACGGCCTTGATGATCTGCGCCGCCGCGGTGGCCTCTTCCTGGGTGGCCGCGGTGACGTCCGTGGCCAGGGAGCTCATGCGGCCAACCGCCTGCGTGATCTGACCGGCGGCTCTGGCCTGTTCGGCCGTTGCCTGGGAAACGTGCCCCATCAGCTCGCTGGCTTGATCCACGGAGGTCACGATCGCCTCGAGCGACTGACTCGCGACGGCCGCGAGCTGGGTGCCCCGCTGGATCGCCGCATCCCCCTCCTTGGTGCTCGCGATGGCCTGCTGGGTCTCATGCTGGATGCCCTTGATGAGCTGAGCGATCTCGCCGGTGGCCTTGGCCGAGCGCTCGGCGAGCTTTCTCACCTCGTCGGCGACCACCGCGAAGCCCCGGCCCGCCTCCCCGGCCCGCGCGGCCTCGATGGCGGCGTTGAGGGCCAATAGATTGGTCTGCTCGGCGATGTCGTCGATCACCTCGATGATGGCCCCGATCTCGCCCGAGCTCTGGCCCAGGCGGTCGATGACGGTGATGACCTCGCGCATGGTCTGGTTGATCCGGCGCATGCCCTCCAGGGTCTGGGTCACGGCCTGCTGGCCTTCGTGGGCGGCGCCGGCGGCCTTGCCCGCGACCTGGGTGGTCTCTTGCACGTTCCTGGCGACCTGCTGGATGCTCGAGGCCATCTCTTCGATGGCTGCCGAGGTCTCGTCCACCGTGGCCCCGAGGGTCCCGGCATTGGTGGCCACCAGGCGCACGCTCGCCGCCATCTCCTCGATGGCGCTGGAGGTCTCGTCGACCCCGGCGGCCAGGGTCTGGGTGTGATTGGCGACCTGTTGAATCCGGTCGGCCATCTGCTCCATGGACTCCGAGGTCTCGGCGGCCACGTCGGTCTGGGTCGCCGCACTCGCGCTCAGGCGCTGGGCGCTCGAGCCGATACTTTGGACGCTCTCCTCGACGACCTCGGCCGCCTGGCGAACCCCATGCAGCACCCCGCGCAAGTTGGAGACCATGGCCTGGAGGCTGCGCCCGATGCGGCCCACCTCGTCGATGCCGGAGACATCGAGGTGCTGATCGAGCTGTCCCTCCGCGATGTTGGCCACCGCACGCTCCATCTCCGAGAGCGGGCGCAGGGCTCGCCTGAGCAGCCATGCGATGAGGAGGCTTTCGATCAAGACGACGAGCGTCCCGGTAATGCCCATGGTGAGCCAGATCGCGAGGGCCTGCGCATGGAGCGCAGCCTTCGAGAGGCCCACCCGGAAGGCCCCCCAGTGACGACCGTTGACCGTGATGGGGCTCGAGACGTCGAACAGCTCCTCGCCCGTATCCCGCCGGTACGACTGCACCAGGGTCGGCTGGGAATTGCGGGCGGCGGCGAGGCCGATGGGATCGTCGAACAGGCGCTTCGAGCGCTCTACCTTGTTGTGCGTGGGGACGTAGCCGCTGCGGTTGGTGGCAAGGGCGAAGACCACGTCGCTGTCCCGCAGCACGATGTCCTGAACGGGCTTGAAGGTGACGTCGGTGAAGGCGTCGTAGCGCGAATGGTAGCGCTTGGGCTGGGTCCCGGGGATTTCTTGAAGCTGCTCGTCGAACAGGTCCGCCTCGCTGATTTGCTGGGTGCGGACCGCCGTTTCGAGCACGGACTGGATCGAGGCCGCCCCCTGCTGGGCCATGGCGCGGGCCTTGTCCAGGGTATCGCGCTCGTGCGACCCCGTGGCCTGCACGATGAAGAAGGAGCTGAACGCGGTCAGGAAGATCCCGAACACGACGAAGATGACCAGGGCGATCCGCAGGACGAGGTAACTCTTGATGAGGGTCAGTAAGCGCTGCAACATGGTTCGCCTTGCCTCCGGCTGGAGCGACCTCCGGAACCGAACACTCGGCCCCCGAGGCGATGAACTATGCTTATCACGGCCATTTGCACCCTTGATAGCGAGTAAATTACCGATCAGAGCGGGCTTCACGCTATCTTCCGCTTAGCCCGATCGCTGCTTGAACGCCAACCCCGTGCCCACAGCGCAAGGCCCCCATGGCGAACGCACGGGGTAAGGCGGTCCGCTTTGGAGGGGGGCCCTCCGGGCGGCTAGTATTCGGGCTTGATCTCGAGCAGGCCGTTGCTGCCGTTCGGGATGGAGACGCGCAGCTCGTAGACGGCGTCGGGGCCCTCTCCCGTCTTGGTGACGAGCGGGGGCTGGTGGGCCATCATGTCCTCGAGGGTCATCGTGAAGGGCTTGCCGGACTCGAGGGTGACGGGATTCCCCTCCGCGTCCTTGAGGCGCTCCTGGTTGAGCTGCGGGAAGACCCCGTCCCCGGAGAACGTGAAGGCCTTGGGCGTCTCCGGCAACTGGAAGCGGGCCACATGGTCGACGTGATAGGCATAGCCCCGGTCGCGCCCGGCGAAGTCGTCGGAGGAAGGGGGAGCGTAGTTGTAGGCATCGACCTTGAAGCTCGAGCCCTTGGGCACGGCCATGACGTCCGAGACCACCTCGGTGGGGCCGGCGAACTCCTGGTGGGTCTTGAGCATGTCCGGCAAGCCCGTCCGGCCCTTCTCGGGATCGTTGAAGATGGTCAGCTGCGGCAGCTTGCCCTCCAGCGCTTCGGACTGCCAGGGGTCGACGGGGACCTCGCCGGGCTCCGCCGGCTTGTCGAAGCGGGCGATCTCCTTGACGGCCAGATCGGCCTTGGATCCCGAGACCACCTCGGCCTTGAAGTCGTAGGCGCCGATCTTGGGGGGCTCCACGCTGAGCACCGGGACGTTGACGCTCTCCCCGGGCGGGATGGTGATGGTGCGCTTGCCCTCCTTCATGTCCGTCGCCAGCATGGTCGACTGGCCCTCCCCGTAGGGCTGGTCCTTGTACTGGAGGTCGCTCAGCTCGAGGGTGATGGGCTCGGTGCCGTTGTTCGCGAAGCGGACTCCGAGTTCGGCCGGGTAGTCGCCGAGGTTCTGGTGTTCCGCTCCGACGTTGTAGGTGTTCGGGCCCGCGGCCCCCAGCTTGAGCCCCTCCGGCAGGCGCTGGATCTCGCGCCAGTCGCTCGTGAGCTGGTGGGGAAAGAGCGACTCGCGGTGGTTGAAGAACACCCTCCCCGGAGCGTCGGAATTGGGATGGAAGGTCATCATCTTGGGATCCACCGGGGCGGGGACCGGATCGGCGAGGATCTTATCGACCCCGTGCGTCTTGACGAGGTCGTCGTAGCGGGCGCTCAGGTCGTGGTACTTGGAGATGGCCGCCTCGAGCTTCTGGCCCCAGGCCCGCTCCCGCTCGATGGCGGGCTTCATGTCCTCGGGCGGCTCGACCCGGGCATGGCCGGCCTCCCCCTTGGCCATGGCCTGCTGGAACTCGGCGACGCGATCGCCCGGCAGCATGGCCAGGATCTTGTCCTGCTGGAACTTGGGCATGTTCGCCCACTGGTCGGCGCTGATGGCCTTGCCGTTGTCGGCCCACACGGGGACCCCGGACGGGTGGATGGCCACCGTGGAGCCGTCGACGCTCTCGTGACCATAGTTGAGCGGTCGGGTGAAGGAGGAGTCGCCCCACGTCTTGGCGTCATCCGGCTCGGGCTTGGCGAACCGGTAGCCGGCCCCGTCATCTGCGAGGAGGCGGGCGAACTCGTCCTCGGTGAGGGACGTGACACCGCCCTGGGAGTGGCCCACCCGCTGCATGGCGCCGTCCAGCGCCGAGAGGTCGCGACCGATCGTGGAGGCCGATGGCTGACGCTGGAGCACCTCGTCGCGGGTCAGGACGCCGTCCCCGTTGGCATCGGCCGCCTCGAACTCCCGCCGCGTGACGGCCGGCGACGGCGTTGCTTTGGGAGCGGCCGCTGGACGAACCGACCCCGATCCCCCGATACCTGACAATCCGCTCTCCATGGCTACCTCCGCTCTGCTTGCCATATGGTTGTGCCCAATTGGCCCGCGGACTTTCGCAAGAATCGGTTTGCAGCTTGTTAGAAGTAATTTAAATCCATTCGACAAACTTCGGTAAACAATGCCTATGCATTAAGCACCGATCACAGGTGAGCGATCGCGTGCTTGGAGCTGATTTTTGGCTCCCGAGGCGCTATGACGCGATCAATTGGGCCCAAATGTGGGGTTTAACACCTGCTTGCTAGGGTAAGTTTGGACATGTCATTTGCGCTAAAAATCATCAAAACATTCTAATGTTATTCCTAGTCATTTTAAGTTTACCCCTTGAATACTGAGGTTCAGATGGCCGATCGTACCCAACAACCGGAAAGCCCGAGGCCTCGGCGCTGGAAGGGGCTCAACCTGAAGGCTCAGCTCCTGTTGGCCTTCTGCGCGCTGGCCGTCCTGCCAACCCTGATCGCGACGGTCCTGCTCATCCAAGTGGGTGAGAACAGCATGCGGGAGCTTTCGGGTGGCCTCACCAAGCTCGGCCAGTCCTCGATCGTGCGCACGGGCAACCAGATCTCCGACTCGTCGGTCCAGTCCGTCTCTCAATCGAGCGATCGCCTCATCAAGCTGAGTGAGGATGCCATCAATCGCACCAGCGACACCCTGGTGGGCATCAGCGAGACGCAGTTGCAGGGGGCCAGCCGTGAAATCATCGGCTTGAGCCAGAAGACCAACGACCAGGTGAGCGAAGGCATGGTTCGCCTCAGCCGGGAGGCTGCGGAAAGGCTGAGCGGCGAGCTGATCGGACTGAGCACCTCCGCCAACCAGAACCTCGCCAAGTCCACCACCCGGATCGCAGGCCAGGCGGTCGAGGACAACACCAAGCGACTCATCGCGATCAACGAGCGCCTGGCCGACGAGCTGAGCGACTACCTCACCAAGACCAACCAGCTGGCGGCTAAGGAGGTCTCGAGCAACCTGATGAAGGACCTCGAGCGCGATCCGCTGGTCAACTTCCGCGTGCTGGCCAGGGTCATCGCCCAGACCTTCGCCGGATCGCGGATCTCCGAGCAGCGGGACGCCCATATCACGGTCGTAAACGAGCATGGCGTCGTGGTCGCGAGCACCCGCTATAAGGTAGGCAGCGATCTCAAGGGGCTCGCGTTCGTCTCGCGGGCCCTCACGGATCCCGCCCAGGTCGCGGCCGGGTATCCGCTCATCACCTATCAGGACGGCACCGACTCCTTCCTCGGGGTCTACGCCCGCAAGGCGGACGGCGGCGCCGTCATCGTGAGCTACCGCCTCGGCAAGGCTCAGGCGGACATGGATGCCCTGGGGGCGACCGTCGACGGCGCGTTCGACCACCTCGTCAAGACCACCACCTCGGGCACCCGCCTGGCGATCTCGGGCAGCGTGCCCCGCATCCGCGAGGAGGCCTCGGGCATCACGGCCAGCACCGTGACGAGAATCCGAGAGGAGTCGGATCGGCTCAGCGCCCTCTCTGCCGAGCAAATGACCGGGCGCTCGAAAGAGATTTCGCGCACCTACGCCGAGGGCATGACCCATCAGGCCAAGGGTCTCGCCGATCAGGCCTCCGAGGCGATGACTGAGAACTCGCAGCGCATCATCGAGAAGGCCGTGGCCAAGATGGCCCCGATCGGCCATCAGTCGGCGAGGAGGGCGGTCGAGGTCACGACTCGCCAGGCCGAGCAGACAGTGAGCGAGATGAAGGGGCAGTTGCCGCCTCGCATTCGCAAGGCGAGCCAAGAGGCGGCCGACCAGATGCTGCCCGAGGCACAAGCGGCGCTGGCAAAGAGCCGCCTCTGGACCCTGACCATCGGCTTCGGCACCCTCATCCTGGCGGCGCTCTTCGGCATCCTGGTGAGCTTTGGCCTCTCGCGGCGCATCGCCGACCCCATCGAGGTCGAGAAGAAGCTGCAACAGGCGGAGTTGGACCGCATGGGCAAGGAGATGGAGATCGCGACCCGCATCCAAACGGCGTTGGTCCCGACCGATGTGGCGGTGGAGAATTACGATCTGGCGGTTGACCTTCTCACGGCCACCGAGGTGG
>DATNQJ010000169.1:0-5073 GCA_036704085.1 Stenomitos sp. | reverse complement strand
CGTGAAGGGGTAACGGCCGGGGACGTTCTCCATGAGCTGCCAGAAGAGCAGATCGCCCCAATCGTGGAACTTGGGCAGGCTGACCTTGGGGATCATCAGGTGCGAGAGGCTCTCGGTGAAGTTCTCGACCCGGATCTCCTTGCCGCGGACGGTGTAGGAGTGGACCGGCGCGGTGTAGCCCGCGACCACCGTCGGCCAGTTCTGGAGGAGCTTCAGGCTTGGCTGATCGAGGTCCAGGAGGGCCTCCTGGTAGCGCTGGCGCAACAGGCGCACGGCAGGCTCGGCCGCCTCGTCCAGAAGCTGGGCCTGGTCGTAGAGTTGGGCCATGGCGGGTACCGCGTCACCGAGGGCCTTGAGCGACATGTAGTAGGCGTAGGCGTCGCGGGCACGGGCGGCGACGTGCTCGGCGCGCTTCTTGTGGCCCTGGACGGCGTCCGAGATCTCGGCGAGGTAGCGGTTGCGCTCGGGCGGGATGATGGCCTGCTTGCGGCTCTCGCGGTCGGTGACGTCCAGGTGGCTCTTCCAATCGAGCCCGGCCTTGGCGCTGAGGGTCTCGATCAGGTTGACGTAGAGCCAGTTGGTGCCGGCGTCGTTGAACTGGCTTGCGATCGTGCCGTACACCGGCATGGTCTCGGTCGGCTCGTTGAAGCGCTTGTGGCCGCGCTGGTACTGCTTGCGGACATCGCGCAGGGCGTCTTCGGCGCCGCGCTTGTCGAACTTGTTGATGACCACCAGGTCGGCGTAGTCGAGCATGTCGATCTTCTCGAGCTGGCTCTGGGCGCCGAACTCGGAGGTCATGACGTACATGGACACGTCGACCAGGTCCACGATCTCGGAGTCCGACTGGCCGATGCCCGCGGTCTCGACGATGACCAGGTCGTAGCCGGCGGCCTTGGCGACGCCGATGGCCTGGATGAGGGCCTTGCTGGTGGCGACGTTGGAGGCGCGGGTCGCCAAGGAGCGCATGTAGACGCGCGGGTCGTAGATGGCGTTCATGCGGATGCGATCGCCCAAGAGCGCCCCGCCCGTCTTGCGCTTGGAGGGGTCGACCGAGAGGATGGCGACGGTCTTGTCCGCGAAATCGCGCAGGTAGCGGCGGATGAGCTCGTCCACCAGGCTCGACTTGCCGGCGCCGCCGGTGCCCGTGATGCCGAGGACCGGCACGTGGCGGTTGGCGCCCTTGTCGGACAGCTTGTGCAGGACGTCGCGGTAGCGGAAGTCCTGCTCCTGGCGCTCCTCGGCCTCGGTGAGGGTGATGAGGCGGGCGAGCGTGTTCACGTCGCCGACCTTGACGTCGAGGGCGCCCTCCGGGATGGAGGCGGAGAGGTCGACGTCGCAGGCCGCGACCATCTGGTCGATCATGCCCTGCAGGCCCAGCTGGCGGCCGTCCTCGGGGCTGAAGATCTTGGAGACTCCGTAGGCCTCGAGCTCGGCGATTTCGGCGGGGACGATGACGCCGCCGCCGCCGCCGAAGACCTTGATGTGGCCGGCGCCGCGCTCGCGCAAGAGGTCGATCATGTACTTGAAGTACTCGACGTGGCCGCCCTGGTAGGAGCTGATGGCGATGCCCTGCGCATCCTCCTGGATGGCGGTCTCGACGATCTCGGCGACCGAGCGGTTGTGGCCGAGGTGGATGACCTCGGCGCCCGTGTCCTGCAAGATGCGCCGCATGATGTTGATCGACGCGTCATGCCCGTCGAACAGGGAGGCGGCGGTGACGAAACGGACCTTGTGCGTGGCCTGGTAGGGCGAGGTGACAGGGGCCGTGCGAGGGGCAGTGGCTTCCATTCAATATCTCCATCATCGGAAATCGACGCGATCGCCTGCGATCGCTTCATTTTACCGCAAGCCACGGTCCTAGGCCAGCTTGACGCCTCTTTCCGCCGGAGAGGACGCGACCCTAGGGAAACAGGACGGCGATGAGTCTCTCGGCCGCTTCCCGGGGGGCCATGGTTCGGGCCTGGACCTCTGTCAGGAGCGCCTGGAAGTCGGGCCGATCCATGGCCTGCCGCATGGCGCGCTGCAAGAGGTCGCTCGTGAGTGATTGGACCTCTTCGCGGGCCTGGTGCGATCGCTTCTCGGCGATGAGCCCCGTCCGGTTGAGGTAGTCCCGGTGCAGCTTCAGCTGATCCCACAGGGCGAGCACGCCGCTCTCGTGGAGCTCCATGAGACTCTTGGTCAGCACCACGGGCGGGGCCCAGCCCTCGTGCTCCTCGAGCTCGAGCATGCCCAGGATCTCGGCGGCGGCCCGGTTGGCGCCCGCGAGGTCGGCCTTGTTGACCACGAAGAGGTCCGGCACCTCCATGATGCCCGCCTTGATGGCCTGGATGCCGTCTCCCAGGTTGGGCGGCAAGACGAGGAGGGTACTGTCGGTGGCCTGGGCGATCGCCACCTCCGACTGCCCCACCCCGACCGTCTCGACCAGGATCACCTGGCAGCCGAGGGCGTCGAGGACCTCGGTGGCGGCCTTGGTGGCCAGGGCGATGCCGCCCAGCTGGCCGCGGCTGCTCATGCTGCGGATGAAGACGCCTGGATCGCCCGCGTGGCTCTTCATGCGGATGCGATCGCCGAGGATGGCGCCGCCCGTGAAGGGGCTCGCGGGGTCCACCGCGATGACGCCCACCGTGAGGCCGTCCTGCCGGATGGCCGCGATGAGCAGGTCGGTCAGGGAGCTCTTGCCGGCGCCAGGCGGCCCCGTGATGCCGATGAGGAAGGCCTTGCCCGTGTCGGGGTAGAGCTCGGAGAGGGCGTCCGCGGCCTCGGGGGCCTGGTTCTCGATGAGGGAGATGAGGCGGGCGGCGGCGCGGCGATCGCCCGCGCGCACCCGGGCGGCGTAATCCAGGGATCCGATGGTCATGGCGCACCCTTTCTAGCGGTGATCGGATCCTACCATGACGAACGGGACGGCCGAAGCTTCGGCCGTCCCGTCTTTGGGGGAGCGCTGACTAGAAGAGATGGCGCATCGAGTTGAGGACCTTCTCGGCGATCTTCTCCTTGCCGGACATGACCTGCTTCATGGCGGGAGTGGCCTTCTTGAGGAGCACGTCCTTCTTGAAGAAGCGCTCTTCGATCTCCTTGGCGAACTGCTCGGACTCCACGTGAAGGTTGATCTCCTGGCTCATGGCCATCGACCGGTGGTCCATGTTGGCCGTGCCGATGATGCTGAGCTTGCCGTCGAAGGTCGCGATCTTGGCGTGGTTGAAGTGGTCCGTGACGTGGTCGTGCTTGCCGACCTGGTAGTTCATGGTGTCGTACTGGTAGACGTCGACGTTGGCGTCGCGGAGCTGGTTGATGACCGAGCGGTTCATCAGGTCGACGGCCGAGTTGTCGCCGACGGAAGGCACCTGCACGTGGACCTTGACCCCGCGCTTGGCGGCCTCGGTGAGGCCCTTGACCATGTCCTCGTCGATGAAGTACGGGCTCTGGACGTTGATGTTCTCCTTGGCCGTCTTGAAGGCGGCGAGGAAGCTGTCGCGGATCTCGCGCTCGTTCTTGGACGTGACGGCCACCTGGACCGAGTGGCTGCCCTTCGGGGCGAGGTCCAGCTTGATCGGACGGACGGCATCCCCGCCGGAGAGCTTCCAGTTGGCCTCGAATTTGCTGTAGACGTCCTGCAGGCTGGGGCCCTGGAACTTGACCATGACGTCGTGCCAGTACTTCTCGTAGCGCTCGGCGAGGTTCATGCCGCCCGTCATGCCGGCCTTGCCGTCCACCAGGATGATCTTGCGGTGGTCGGTGATGTTGTTGGCGTGGAGCAGCGGAGTCTGGTAGCCGTTGGTGAAGCGCTGGACCCGAACCCCGTTGTCCTCGAGGTGCTTCATCAGGTTCGAGTTGAGCTGGGAGACCTTGTCCACCAGCACGTTAACCTGGACGCCTTCCTTGGCCTTGCCGATCAGCTTCTCGCCGATCTCGCGGCCCGTGGGGTCGTCGGTGAAGGCGAAGAACTCCATGTCGATCCGCTCCTTGGCGGAGTCGAGGAGCTTGTGGATCTGGGGGAAGACCTCGTCGCCGTTGATGAAGAGATCGACCTGGTTGCCCGGCCGGAAGGGGGTCGCGACGAACGGTGAGATGGCCTGGGCAAAGGAGGTGGGCTGGGTGCGGACGAACGTGTCGCGCGCTACCGGGGCCACGGCGGGCGCAGTAGCGGCGGGGGTGGGACCGCCTGCACGCACGGTGGGCTGCTGCAGGGCGGGAAGCCGGGTATCAAGTCCGCGAATTGCCATCATGTGCTCCTTTGCTCCTCGAGCGACATGAGACTTATCAGTTCATTAACGCCTCGACTGACTTAGCCTTGGGGAAAGCTCTCGTGAAAGTTAGGTAAACATGGGGACGCCCCCGATCCGTTCGGATCGGGGGCATGGAGGGAAAGGAACTCGACTAGAACAAGGGGCGGAACGCGTTGAGGATCTTCTCGGCGGCCTTCGTGGGGGCCGACATGGTGCTCACCTGGGCGGGCTTGGCCCGGGTCAGGAGGTCGTGCTGGAAGATCCGCTCTTCGACGTCCTTGGCGAACGCCTCCGAGTCGACGTTCAGGTTGATCTCCTGGCTCAGGGCCATGGAGCGGCGGTCCATGTTGGCCGTGCCGATGATGGTGAACTTGCCGTCGATGGTGGCCACCTTGCCGTGGTTGAAGTGGTCCGTCTCGTGGTCGTGCTGGCCGATGTCCTCGTTCAGGGTGTCGTACTCGTAGACCTTCACGCCCGTGGCCAGCAGCTCGTTGACCACCGAGCGGTTCATGAGGTCGATGGCCGGGTTGTCGCCCACCGACGGCACGATGGCCGTGACCTTGACCCCGCGCTTGGCGGCATCCTTGAGGCTCGCCACCATGTCCGAGTCGATGAAGTACGGGCTGTTGATGAAGATGTGGTCCTTGGCCGCCTTGAAGGCCGCGAGGTAGCTGTCGCGGATCTCGCGCTCGGAGGTGGAGGTGACGGCGACCTGAAGGGTGCGATCGCCCTTGGGGGCCAGGTCCAGGGTCACCGGGCGCAGGGCTCCTCCGCCCGACAGCTTCCAGTTCTCCTCGAACTTGCCGTAGACGTCCTGCAGGGTGGGACCCTCGAACTTGACCATGAA
>DATNQJ010000168.1:0-5064 GCA_036704085.1 Stenomitos sp. | reverse complement strand
AGGTAGGCGACGTGCTCGTCGGTGGCCTCCCAGCCGGGACGACGGCCGGGCGGGGTCGCGAGCTCCGCACCGACGTTGAACAGGACCTGCTGGATCTCGTAGAGGTAGGCCCGCACGTCGAGCAGCCCCGGGTTCTCCGGCAAGAAGCTGACGGCGAGGCCAATCGCCGAGTTCGCCTCGTCCACGGTGCCGTAGGCCTCGACCCGCAGGTCGTCCTTGGCGACGCGCTTTCCGAACAGCAGCGAGGTCTGTCCCTTGTCTCCGGTCTTGGTGTAGATCTTCATGATGGTCGTTTCCCCCTTGTCGTCCGATCATCGTACCGTGCCCACGGCCCTTAGGCCAGCGCGCCTCGCGCGTGCTAAAATGGCCCTATGCGTGCACCTAGCTTGAAAATCGGTCGCCTCGAGCTCGCCAGTCCGGTGATCCTGGCCCCCATGTGCGGGGTCTGCGATTTTCCGTTCATCCGGCTCATGCGCCGGTACGACCCGGAGAGCCTCGCGTTCCATGAGATGTTCAGCGCCGTGGGGCTCGTCAACATGCACCGCCGCAAGGACGCGCCGGATCTCACGGTGCCCCCGGATCTCAAGCCCCTGGGCCTGCAATTGTTCGGCCACGAGCCCGACGTGATGGCCGAGGCCGCGCGCATGCTGGTGGGCTTCGGGGCGGCCGTGGTCGATCTCAACCTTGGCTGCCCGGTTCCCAAGATCACCGGCGGCAGCGACGGCAGCGCGCTCCTGAAGGAGACGGATCTGCTCGAGCGGATCCTCAGGGCCATGGTGGCGGCCCTGCCGGAGACGCCCGTCACCATCAAGATGCGGTTGGGGTATTCGGACGATCACCAGAACTACCTCGAGGTGGCCAAGCTCGCCGAGCAGGCGGGCGTCGCCGCCATCACGGTGCACGGGCGCACGCGCAGCCAGATGTACTCCGGCAAGGCCAACTGGGAGAAGATCGCCGAGGTCGCCCAGGCCGTCTCCATCCCGGTCATCGGCAACGGCGACGTGACGGATCCGGTGCAGGCCATGCAGCTGATGCAGGACTACGGGGTCGCGGGCGTCATGATCGGGCGGGCGGCACAGGGCAACCCCTGGGTCATCCCCCGAATCGCGCACTACGCCCGGACCGGCGAGATCCTGCCCGAGCCGACTCCCGCCGAGCGCCTGCGGGTGGCCCTGGAGCACGCGGAGATCATGATCGCCGAGAAGGGTGAGCGCCAGGGCGTCTCCGAGAGCCGCAAGCACATCACCTGGTACACCCGGGGCATGACGGGGTCCGCCGAGCTGCGGGCCGCCATCAACGCGACGCGCACCCATGCGGAGCTGGTCGAGGTGGTCCTGACCTTCCTGGAGCGCGTCCAGAACGGCGTCGCGGCCTAGGTGGCTCCCAACCTTATCCGGAACTTAACCTCAAATTCACCGCATCGACGTCAGTCAGTCCCCGATCGATCGGATAGGGGAGTTAACACCATCTGAAGGGGCAAATGGGAGGACGTATGCTCAAAGGCATGTGGCAACGGATCGGGGGCCTGATGTTGGCTTCCATGCTCCTGAGCGCGTGCGGCCAGACGCCGACGACCTCGAGCGATCCGAAGGGCATCAACCTGCCGGACGACGATGCCCCCGCCCGGGGCGGCATCACCCAGTTCTACACCCGGAACGTGATGTACCGGGTCGACGACGACGTGGTGGTCGGCATGCCCGACCTCAACGCCGACATCGTCGTCAAGCGCCCCAACCAGGCCTTTGTGCCCTCCAACCTCAGCGACTTCGTCGTCAACGTCCACACGGGCACCCTGGTCATCGACGACGCGGCCATGTCGGCCATCTTCAACAAGTACGTCTTCAACTACTCCGGCAGCCCCCTGAGCGACCTCAAGGTCACCAACAAGGAGGGCAAGGTCACCATGTCGGGCACCCTGCACAAGGGCCTGCCGATTCCCTTCTCGATGGAGGGGACGCTCTTGCCGGACGGCGAGGGGCATCTCATCCTCAAGCCCGACCTGGTCAAGAGCGCCGGGATCCCCGTCAAGGGCATCATGGACGTCATCGGTCTCGAGATGGCGAACCTCATCAACTCCAAGGCTGCCGGCGTGAAGCTCGACGGCAACAACGTCGTCATCTACCCGAGCAAGCTGCTGCCGCCACCGGCCATCAACTGCTTTGCCACCGGCGCCAGGGTCGAGCAGGGCCGCGTCATCATGATTCTCGACGACAAGGTGCGCCGTCCCAACCCGGAATTGCCCGAGCCCAACGCCAAGAACTTCATCCTCATGTGGGGCGGCAACGTCCTCATCAACAACCACCTGGTCATGGACGCCAAGATCATGCAGATCGACATGACGCCCAACGATCCGATGTACTACTACATGCCCCTGTACCGTGAGCAGCTGGCAGCCGGTTACACGGTCGCCGACCGGGGTGTGACGATCGCCTACATCCCGGACGTGCGCAACACCAAGCAGGACCTGCCGCGGTACCGTCCCAACCTGTGAGCAGGAGCCGGAAAGCGCCTCGCCTGGCGTTTCCGGCGGAACGTGGTATCATACCGTTCAGCAATGGCGCGGAGATGACGAGGGTCATGCCGCGCCTTTCATGCGTCAACCCCCCCTTGTTTGAAGGAGCATCTCCTTGAATCTGTTAGGAAGAGTGTCGGTCTTCCCGTCGGTCCCCGAGCGTATCGGGCGCCTCGACGAGGTGGCCCACAACGTGTGGTGGAGCTGGAACCCCGAGGCTCAAGAGCTCTTCATGGCTCTGGATGCCAATCTCTGGGAGCAGGTCTACCACAACCCGGTCAAGCTGCTGTGCGAAATTTCCCAAGAGCGCCTCAACCAGGCCGCGTCCGAGGCGTCGTTCCTCGCGCGGTACGATGCTGTCCTCAAGGCCTTCGACGCCTACATGCAGGCTCCCGAAACGTGGTTCACGAAGACCTTCCCGCAGCACAAGGACCATGTCGTGGCCTACTTCTCGGCGGAGTTCGGCCTGCATGAGGCGCTGCCCATCTACTCGGGCGGTCTCGGCATCCTGGCCGGCGACCACTGCAAGTCGGCGAGCGACCTCGGCGTGCCCTTCGTGGGCGTCGGGCTCCTGTACAACCAGGGCTACTTCCGGCAGCGCCTGAGCCCCGAGGGTCGCCAGGAAGCCCTCTACGAGAAGCTCAACTTCAACGAGCTGCCCCTGATGCCCGCTCAAAATGCCAACGGCGAAGAGGTCATCATCGGCGTCGACCTGCCCGGCCGCCGCGTCTACGCCAAGGTCTGGCGCGTGGCCGTGGGCCGCATCTCGCTCTACCTGCTCGACACCGACATCGACCGCAACTCCCCCGAGGATCGGCGCTTCTCGGCGCAGCTCTACGGCGGCGACCACGACATGCGCATCAGCCAGGAGATCATCCTGGGCATCGGCGGCGTCCGCGCCCTCCGCGCCCTGGGCATCAACCCGGCCATGTGGCACATGAACGAGGGCCACTCCGCGTTCCTCGGCCTCGAGCGCGCCCGCGAGCTGGTGCAGGGCTCGGGCCTGACCTTCTACGAGGCCCTCGAGGCGGTGGCCTCGAACGCGGTCTTCACCACCCACACGCCGGTTCCGGCCGGTAACGACGCCTTCTCCTTCGAGATGATGGAGAAGTACTTCCGCCACTTCTGGGGCGACCTGCGCCTGAACCGTGACGAGTTCCTGCTCCTGGCCCGCCAGGATCAGATGGGCGGTCCGGCCCTCTTCAGCATGACCGTGCTGGCCCTGCGCATGGCGCGCCGCGCCAACGGCGTCTCCAAGCTGCACGGCGAGGTCAGCCGGAGCATCTGGAAGGAGCTGTGGCCGGGCGTGCCCGTCAACGAGGTGCCCATCAGCCACATCACCAACGGCATCCACACCGACACCTGGCTCGCCCCCGAGATGGCCGAGCTGCTCGACGCCTATGCGGGCAACTGGCGCGACCACCTCACGGCGCTCGAGAGCTGGGATGACGTGGGCAAGATCCCCGACGAGAAGTACTGGGAGGCCCGGCGCAAGCTCAAGGTCCAGATGATCGAGCACGTGCGCGATCGCGTCCGTGCCATGCGCCTGCGCCACGGCGAGAGCCCCGCGCGCATCAAGGAGGTCGAGCAGATCCTCGATCCCAACGCGCTGACCATCGGCTTCGCCCGGCGCTTTGCCACCTACAAGCGCGCGACTCTGATCTTCCGGGACATCGAGCGCCTCAAGGCCATCCTCCACAGGGCCGATCGTCCGGTGCAGATCATCTTCGCCGGCAAGGCCCACCCGGCCGACGAGCCCGGCAAGAAGTTCATCCAGGCCATCTACGAGCTCGCGCAGCAGCCGGGTCTCGAGGGCCGGGTGGTCATGGTCGAGGACTACGACATGAACCTCGCCCGCTACCTGGTCCACGGCGTGGACGTGTGGCTCAACAACCCGCGGCGTCCCCTGGAGGCCTCGGGCACCTCGGGCCAGAAGGCGGCCCTCAACGGCGTCCTGAACTTCAGCGTCCTGGACGGCTGGTGGTGCGAAGGCTACAACGGCATCAACGGCTGGAGCATCGGCGAGGAGCGCGAGTACAAGAACCTCGACGAGCAGGATGATGCGGACAGCATCTCCCTGTATCAGACGCTCGAGGACGAGATCATCCCGCTCTACTACGACCAGGATGCCAACGGCGTTCCCCACGGCTGGGTCCAGCACTCCAAGGAGGCCATCCGGACCCTGGCTCCGACCTACAGCACCCGTCGCATGGTGCAGGACTACTCGCGTCAGCTGTACGTGCCCGCCATCGAGCACGGCCTCAAGCTGACCGGTGAGGGCTTCGCCCTGGCGCGTCGCCTCTCCGAGTGGAAGGGCATGGTGCGTCTCAACTGGCACCACATCCACCTCGAGGCGAAGGGTCCGCGTGAGCAGCGCCTGACGGTGGGCGACGAGCTGTCCCTGGAAGCCCGTGTCCGTCTTGGCGGCCTGGATCCCGCCCACTTCGTGGTCGAGATCTGCCAGGCGCGCGAGATCAACGGCGAGGTGAAGAGCTTCGAGGTCGTCCAGATGAAGCGGGCCGACCGGGTCGGCGAAGGCGTCTACGCCTACC
>DATNQJ010000167.1:0-2757 GCA_036704085.1 Stenomitos sp. | reverse complement strand
AAGGCGATCGAGGCCTACCAGCCCCAGCCCGTCGCCAAGAACTTTCGATAGCCGCAAGCCAAGATCGGCGAAACGGCCGTCGCGGAACATACCCGGAGCCGGTATACAAGTACCATGACGGTCAGCTTTTATTTTCTCGATGCCCCCACCGTTACAACTCGTCCCGCGACCCAGCAGGACGAGCTGGTGAGGGTTGCCACGGCGCTCAACGAGGGCAACACCCCTGAGCAGCTGATCGACATCCTGTTCGAGACCCTGGGGACCCTCATCCCGATCGATCGCATCGGGCTTGCCATGTTGGGCCCGGAAGGCATGCTGGTCTCCCGCTACGTCCGATCCAAGCCTCCCATCCTCCTGGGAAAGGGAGCTGCTGGGTGCATCGTCGGATCCAGCCTCGAGCCCATCCTCCGGGAACGCAAGATCCGGATCATCGACGACCTCGAGGCCTACATGGTCGAGCACCCCCACTCGACCACGACGCCGCTCCTGATTCAGGAGGGCATGCGCTCGAGCCTGACGCTGCCCCTCCTCGTGGAGGACCGCCCCATTGGCGTGCTGTTCTTCACGAGCACCCGGACATACGCCTACCACCAGGAGCACGTGGGCTTCCTCCGGGGGCTTGCGGGCGCCCTGGCCGTGGCCATCGAGCGCAGCGCCATGGTCGCGGAGTTGCGCCACGCCAACCAGGAATTGCGTACCGTCGACCAACTCAAGACCAATTTCCTGAGCAACCTGAGCCACGAGTTGCGGACCCCCTTGAGCCAGGTCCTGAGCTACTCGTACGCCCTGGACGATGAGGTGGCGGGATCTTTGGCCCCGGATCAGCATGCGTATCTCAAGCAGATCATCTCTGGCGCCGAGTGTCTGCAGGACCTGTTGAGCAATCTCTTTGACTTCACGGCCCTGGAGGCGGGCGTCTTTTCCCTCGAGCGCGTGCCGGTCGACTTTAAGGCGCTGGTGAGCGAGGTCGCCGAGGATCTACGTCCGAGCGTGGAAAAGAAGGGCCTGACGTTGCATGTGGACCTGGGCGAGGACGCGATCGGCCTCGAGGGAGACCCGCCCCGTCTGGCCCAGATCCTGCGTATCCTGCTCCACAATGCCTGCAAGTTCACCCCACCGCCGGGCGACGTGACGGTGAAGGTCGGGCGGTGTCAGGGCCAGGTTTGGGCCGAGGTGGCGGACACCGGCATCGGGATTGCTCCCGAGCAGCAGCCGCATATCTTCCAGAAGTTCTTCCAGGTCGAAGGAGGTCCCGCGCGTCCGTACGGTGGGGCCGGCCTCGGCCTGGCCCTCGCCAAGGCCCTGGCCGAGGCGCATGGGGGCACCATCACCCTGCAGAGCGAGCTTGGCAAGGGATCCGTGTTCCGACTGACGCTGCCTCAGACGTAGGGAGGTTGCCGCTTCCCTTGGCGAGGGCGGCGAGCCGGCGTATGCTGGAGCTTCCTGCTCAATCCCCCTGGAGGCCGCTTGACTCGCTCGTTTCCCCGCCTGTCTGCCGCTGCGTGGCCCGTGATCGGGGCGCTCGCCATCGTCTATCTCGTCTGGGGATCCACCTACCTCGCGATCCGGATCGCCGTGGGAGGGCTGCCGCCCTTTCTGATGGCGGGCATGCGGTACCTGCTGGCCAGCCTGTTGATGATCGCGGCAGGCCTGGCGACGCGGCAGGTCCGGCCCACGTGGCGCGAGGTCTCCAGTTCGTCGGTGGTGGGGCTATTCCTGCTCCTGGGCGGAAACGGCCTGGTGGTCTGGGCCGAGCAGTACGTCTCGTCCGGCCTCGCGGCCCTCTTGGTCGCGTCGGTTCCCCTCTGGATCCTCGCCCAGCAAGCTGCCTGGCCCGGCGGATCCCGTCCGACCCCGCTCGGAACCGCGGGCGTGCTCCTGGGCTTCGGGGGCGTGGTGGCCCTCATGTGGCCCCAGATCTCGGGGGGAGAGCGCCATGCGCTCTGGGCGCAGGGAGTGGTCTTGATCGGAGCCTTCCTGTGGGCGTTCGGGACCCTGCTGGGGCGGCGTCTCCCCATGCCACGCTCCGGTGTCTACAGCTCGGCGTTCCAGATGCTGGGGGCGGCCGTGGCGTTTCTCGCGATCTCGGCGGGCTTCGGCGAGCCGGCGCATGTGAACTGGTCCACCGTGCCGCTGCAGGCATGGGGGGCGCTTGCGTACCTCGTGGTCATGGGCTCATGCGTGGCCTTCTCGGCGTTTGCATGGCTGGTTCAGAACGCCAAGCCCGATCTAGTCTCCACCTATGCCTATGTGAACCCGGTGGTGGCCGTGGGGCTGGGCGCCCTCATCCTCCAGGAGCCCGTCGACGCCTGGGTGCTCGCCGGAGCGGCGCTGATCGTCTCGTCGGTCGTCCTGGTGGTCCGGGGCGGTTCCCGCGGCTAGGCTGCGCGCGAGAACCAGGTCAGCGCCAGAGCGATGAGCGCGGGCAATGCCTGGATCAGGAAGATGGTCCATTTGGCCGTCAGGCCGCCTACCACCCCTGCGACGATGACGCAGCCCAGGAAGAAGACCTTGAGGGCCAACGGAGCCGGAGCCTGCGGCCAGAGGCTCCAGAACAGGCCGGCCGCCAGAAACCCGTTGTAGAGCCCTTGATTGGCGGCAAGCACGGCCGTGACCTCTGCCTGTTCGGGGGTCATGCCGAGGGCCTTGAGGCCGATGGGCGTGCGCCAGAGGAAGGACTCAAGGGCCATGAACCAGAGGTGGGCGATCGCGACGAGCGCGACGAGACTGTCGGCGAGCACGCGCATCTAGGCGAAC
>DATNQJ010000166.1:0-2596 GCA_036704085.1 Stenomitos sp. | reverse complement strand
GCACCTCGAGCACGTCCCCGGTGCTGTGACCCGTATAGAACTGGCGGGCCAGATGCTCGGTGTCACCGCAGTTCCGGAAGTTGAGGCGCACCGAGTGGAAGCCGGCGGCGAACGACTTGGCGCTCAAGCCCACCTGGTAATGCGAATCGGCATGGCCCTCCAGGCCATGCAACTGCAGGACCACCGGCCGGCGCCGCTCCGGATCGTCGGGCTGCAGGTGGACGAAGGCCTGCATGCGATCGCCGTCCGCGAGCTCGAAGAGGACCTCCTGACGGGCGGCTCGCCACGGATCGTGGCGAGCGGAGAGGTGGCGCGGGATGACCTCCCCCACGACCGTTTGCAGGTGCGGATGCCGGAGGAACCGGCTGGGCACGAAGGGCGTGGGGGCATAGGTCGAATCGGGGGGAAGGAGGACGATCATGGGGTTCATGATAGCACCCCAGTTCCCCGAGGGTGGCCCTTTCAGCTCTCGAGCCACATGATCTTGAGCTTCGAGGGTAGCTGGGCGGCGACGTCTCCCGCCTCGCCCTCGGTGATCTGCTCCTTCAAGGTCCGGAAGACCGCGATGGTTACGTTCTCGGCCTCGGCGGCGTCCTTGAGGCTCCCCCGATCCTTGACCCGCTCGACGAAGGCATCGCGATCGAGCCGATTGGGGCCCGAGACCTTGGAGACGAGCTCCTGCAGGATGTTGCCGCGGCACATGGAGTCGATGCCCGTCGGCAGTTGCGACTCGAGGTCCTTGGCCTCATCGTTGGTGATCCGGCCGCACAGGGTCCCCAGCACGGTTCCGGTGACCTTCTCGGCGCGATCGCGCTCCTGGATCCCCGTCAAGGCTTGCACCCGGTGGATGAATTCCCCCTTGTTCATGGACTCCTCCTCCGCAAAGGCCCGTTTCAGGACGCCGCATCGGCGCGCGGTCAATCTTCGATCCGGAGGGCGCCAGGGTCAAGGCGCGCATGGTCCCAGGTGTCGCCTCCCTGCCCCCATTACTTAACTGGGACTTAGGGCTCTTTTTATCGAATGCGGAGGCCTCGGGCGCCATAACCTGCTTGTCCCTCGCCACAGGAGACGGCAAGATGGGTGGACCCTCGACGATCACGCCACTGGGAACGGGCCCGACCGCCGCGAACGCGGAGCGGTATGCCCGGCTGCGTGCGCTCGTCCAGGGCACGACTCCGCCCCCGCCCAAGGTCGAAACCAGCTCGTCGACCCACCAGACCGACACCTATCATCGCGGCCCCCAGCTTCAGGCAGAGGGCCATGCGCGCACCCTCGCCCAGCGCGTCACGGTCACGGGCCCCCACTCCCGCATGGGGGCCGATCAGCTTCAGGTCGATGCGGCCGGTCGCTTCCAGGCCCAAGTGGCGGGCGCTTCGTCCTCCGGCGCGGCCCAGGGGTTGGCGTTTGCCCAGGGTGAAGGCGTGGCGCACGTCGAAGCCCGGAGCTCGTACGTGAAAGCCCCCGGCCTCATGGCCGCTCAGGCCCGGGCGCTCGCGATGGCGGCGGGCCGCCTGCGAGCCGCCGCCGCGGGCCACCTGGAGGCGGGAAAGGTCGCCTTGAACGGCGTGGCGGCCCTGGAGGCCGAGGGGATCGCCCAGGCGGTGGCCGAGGGGTCCGCCGTCATCCAGCCCACCCTCCTTGCGGCCCAGGGACGCCTCTTGGCCGAAGCGGCGGCGCGCCTCCGGACGGCGGTCGGCGGACAGGCGCAGCTGGGCGACTCGCTCAAGGTCTCGGCAGCCGCGTCGGCGGAGGCCGAGGCGGTGGCCCGCGCTCAGGCGATGGGTCAGGTGGTGGTCAGTCCCACCCAGTTCACGGCCATGGGCAAGACCGAGGCCATGGCGATCGCTCGCACCCGGATGGCCGCCGAGGGGCGGGTGGACGTCAACAACCAGATGCTGGCAGAAGCGGGGCTTGCGGCGGAGACGGTCGCCGGCGGCGAGACGCGCACCGAAGGGCTGGTGCACGTGGGCGTGGACCGCTTCGGGTTGCCCTCCTTCGGCATCGGAGCCAAGGCCGAGGCGTCGGCGGGAGCGGCCGCCAAGACCCAGGCCAAGGGAGGCCTCAACATCCTGGGGCTCATCCGGATCGGGGCGAGCGGCTCGGTCGAGGCCCTGGCGGGAGCAGCCGCAGGCCTCAGCGGGAAGCTGGACTATTCCGACGGCGCCATCACCCTGGGGCTCGGCGGCAAGGCCGCCGCGGGCGTGGGGGCAGGAGCCGGGGCCACCGTGACCGTGGGGCTCGGCAAGCTGCCGGGTGGCGTCTTGCAGGTCGTGGGATCGCCCATCCTGCCGTTGCCGGGGCTCTTGGGCACGTCGATCGTGCGCGGCGTGCGGGCGCTGTCGGGTGCCGAGGGGCCGGATCCGACGGCGGGGCAGCCGGGGATCGAGGATTTTCCGCGCGTGGTGGCGGACAACTTCACCAATGGCGTGAAGCTCATCGGGGCTGGGGCCGGGGAGGTCGTGGACCAGGTGGTGGGCATCGGCAAGGCCATCGGCGACGGAGCGGTCGCCGTGGGCGGAGCGGTGGTGGACGGCACCGTATACGTGGCCAAGGGCGTGGGGTCGTTCTTCGCGGGGATCGGGAAGGGGATCGCGGG
>DATNQJ010000165.1:0-21898 GCA_036704085.1 Stenomitos sp. | reverse complement strand
GATGGGTGGGGGCCTGATGGGCCTGCTGTTGCTGCTGGCCGGACTGCTGCTGCATGTTGCCGCCGAACGAGAAGGACGGATCCTGGCGGCGATCCTGACCGACGCTCACCTCGAGCTTGTCGATCTTGATGCCCTGATCGGCGAGGCTCTGACGCAGCTCGGCGAGCTGGACGTTCATCATGTCGCGGGCCTGGGCGTGATCGACCCGGATCTGGGCGCTGAGCGAGCCCTCGTGGGACATCACGCGGATCTCCATCCGGCCCAGGTGCTCGGGGCTGAGCTGCAGGCGCAGCTCGGAAGGCTTACCGTCCTTGGCCGCCTGGGCGAAGGGAACGTGCATGGCCTCGCGCATCGGCATGGCCTCACCGGTGGGCGCACCATCCGTGATGACCTGAGCTTGCGGCGCCGGGGCCTGGGCCTCGGCACCACCGACCGCGTGCGGCAACTGCCAGGGCTGCACCGCAGGCGCGGTGGGCTGGACGTCGTCGCTTTGCTTGGCGACCTCGGTGGCAAGAGCGGCGACCGCCGCCTCCTTTGCCGGTTCGGGTGCTGCCACGATGGGTCCCTTGGCCGCCATCGCCGCCGGCTCGTGAGCCGTGACGAGGGTTGCGACCTTGTCCGCGGCGCGCAGGCTTTCCACCGACTGGTGGACCTGCTGGGCCGCCACCGGTGCGACCGGGGGCTTCGGCGCCTTCTGGGCCTGGTCCTTCGTGTCCTGGGACGTCTCTTGCTGGTTGCCGGCCTCGGGCTGGACGGTGGGGGCGATCGCCGCCTGACCCTCCGTCGGCACCGTGGCGACCATCCCCGACGTGGGAGTGGCCGCCTGAGCCTTGGCATCCGTCTTGTCAGCCGCCTGCTGGGCCGCCGGAGCGGTCGCTACGGCGGAGGCGACCGCCGCCTGGGCGGTCGTGGCAGCCGGAGCGATCGCCGCAGCCGCCGCGATCTCGGAGGCCGACTGAGCCGCCGTCTGGGCGGCAGGCTGCGCCACCGCCTGACCGTTGGGCTGAGCGGCCGGAACCACGATCTGGCTCGCGACAGCCACCATCACCTGGACATCGACGGGCGCCTGAGCAGTGGCGCCATCCTGGGCGGGCTGAGCGGGCTTGTCGCTGGCCTTGGCTTGAGGCGCATCCTGCTCGGGGGCCTTGTCGTCAGCTTTGGTTGCGGGCTTGGCGGGCGCCTTGGCTTGCTGAGGCGCCTCGGGCTCACGCGCCGGGGGCTCGTTGGAAGCTGGCTTGGCCTCCGCGCGCCGCTCGGCGCCGTCAACCGCCCGCGAGAAAGAAGACTTGTCGGAGGGGGTAGCGGGGGCCGCGGGCTTCGGCTGAAGCAGCTTGGCGGCCGGCGTGACCAGAATGGGTGAGCTCAACGGGGTACCTCCTCGATGGGCGAAGGCCTGCTTCGACAGACCTTCCGATCCCATCATCGGCGGCTATTCCCCAAAGTTGAGGCCCCCCTGGCGAACAAATCGAACGGTGGCGAGTTCGTCGATGAACTTGGCCTCCTCGCGATCGAGCTTCAGGTTGTAATCCGCGCGCGCCTTCTGCTTCAGCTTCTCGAGGACCTGGACCTCTTGGGCGGCCTCCATGAGCTCGGCCCGTGCCGCCTCCACTTCCTCGTCCGCCTTCACCAGGGCGGCCCGCTGCGTGACCACGCGATCGGCCAGGGTCCCCAGGAACTGGAGGCTCCACTGGATGGCCTGGAGATCGAGGATGCCGGATTGCTGGGCCTCGAGGAGCTCGTCGCGCTTGGCCTGCTGCTGAGCGATCACGTTCTCGAGGACCTCGGCCACCGACTGACGTCGGGCCTGGGCGCTCGCGAGGGCCTGCGCCTTCTGGTCCTGAATACGGGTCGCCAGATCGAGGACTGTCTGGAGCCGGAACTTGAAGCCCTTGGCCATCTACTTACTCGAACAGGCCCCGGAGGGCCCCCACCGTCTCTTCGAAGGGCGAGGGCTCGTACACCCCCTGGCGCAAGAAGGCGTTGACGCTGTCGATCCGCTCGATGGCCCGATCGATCGACGGGTTGGAACCCTTGGCATAAGCCCCGATGTTGATGAGGTCGCGCGCCTCCCGGTAGACCGCGAGCGTCTCGCGGAGCTGGGCGGCCGCCCGCAGCTGTTCCTCGGGGACGATCTCGGTCATGACGCGCGAGACCGACCCCAGGATGTCGATGGCCGGGTAGTGATTCTGCGCCGCGAGGTCGCGCGAGAGGATCACGTGGCCGTCGAGGATGCCTCGCACCGTGTCCGCGATCGGCTCGTTGGTATCGTCGCCTTCGACCAGGACCGTGTAGAGGGCCGTGATGGCGCCGACGTCCGAGGTGCCCGACCGCTCCAACAGCCGGGGCAAGAGCGCGAAGACCGATGGCGTGTAGCCCTTGGTAGCGGGCGGCTCGCCGACCGCGAGGCCCACCTCGCGCTGCGCCATGGCAAAGCGCGTCACCGAATCCATCATGAGGATGACGTTGGCGCCCTGGTCGCGGAAGTACTCGGCGATCGACGTCGCGACGAACGCCCCCTTGAGACGCTGCAACGCCGGCTGGTCCGAGGTCGCGACCACCACCACCGAGCGGGCCAGGCCCTCGGGACCTAGGTCCCGCTCGAGGAACTCGCGCACCTCGCGGCCTCGCTCGCCGATGAGGGCGATGACGTTGAGGTCGGCCTTGGCGTTGCGGGCGATCATGCCCAAGAGGGTCGACTTACCGACGCCCGAGCCCGCGAAGATGCCGATGCGCTGGCCGTTGCCGCAGGTGAGCAGGCTGTCCATGGCCCGCACCCCGAGCGGCAGCGACTCGTGGATGCGCATGCGCGTGAGGGGATTGGGCGGGTTGGCGTCCAGGGCCGCCCGGCCTTTGGCGAGCAGCGGCCCCTTGCCGTCGATGGGATTGCCCAGGCCGTCGAGCACCCGGCCCAGCAGTTCGGGCCCCACCCGCACGCCAAGCAACTCGCCGGTGGCGACCACGGGCGTCCCGGGGCGCACCCCCTCGAGGGGGCCCAGGGGCATGAGGAGAAGACGATCGTCGCGGAAGCCCACCACCTCGGCCAACAGGGGCGGACGCCCCAGGCCGAGCGAGATCCGGCACAGCTCACCCAGGCTCGCCTGGGGGCCGAAGCTCTCGACCACGAGGCCCACGACCTGAGCAACCTTGCCTTCTTGGCGCACGGGGTCCAGGGCCGCCACTCGATCGAGGTAAGGCCCGAGCATCGTCACCGTCCGAACCCTCCGGGGCCGAACCCGCCCATCGGAGCGCGGCCTCCGCCCTTGGCGGGCGCCGGGGGCACCTTGCGCAGATCACCCGCCGCCCCCTTGAGGGCCGGATCGGAGTCCGCATCGGCCTCGAGCACCGCACGCACGATCTCGTCGAACTGGCTCGCGAAGGTAGCGTCCACCCGACCCGTCTGGGTCTCGACGACCACGCCCCCGCAGCCGATCTCGGGATCGGCGACCACCTCGAACTTGGGCGGCCCCTGCAGGGGGTTGTTGAGCTTGCCGGCATCCTGGGGATTGAGGCGCACGCGAACGACGGTCTCGCCGTTGAGGCGGGCGATCGCCGCCTGCACCATCCCCCGGATCAGGTTGGCATCCTTGGGCTCGCGCGTGAGGATCTTGCTCGCGATCATCAGGCTGAGGCGGACGAGGTCCGGCTCGGCCTCGGCGAGCAGGGCCTCGCGACGCGCGAGAAACGCCTCGGCCTCGAGCTGGAAAGCCTGGAACTGGCCTTGCCACTGGGCGATCCCCTGCGCGTAGGCCTCCTCGTGGCCCTGCTGGAGGCCGTGCTGGTAGCCCAGCTGACGGGCCTCCTCGGCCACTGCCTGCACCCGGGCCTCGGCCGCCTCGAGCATCGCCTGCACCTTGGCCTCGGCCTCGGCGACGAGCTGGGCGGGATCGACCGCGGGCGCCTCGGGCTCCGTGCCACCCTCGCCGGTCTCGGAGGTCCCCAAGGGCGTGGCCGCGACCAGCCACTTGCCGTCGACCCAGCGGGTGTGCTCGCTCTTGATGATGCGGCTCATACCCTCGGCTCCGGACTAGCTCAGGAGCTCGTCGCCGCCGCCGCGGGCCACGATGATCTCGCCGCGCTCCTCGAGCGAGCGGATGATCGAGACGATCTTCTGCTGGACCTCTTCCACGTCGCGCACGCGCACCGGGCCCATGTAGTCCAGCTCGTCCCGGACGATCTTGCCCATGCGCTCGGACATGTTCTTGAAGACCTTGGCCCGGACCTCCTCGTTGGAGCCCTTGAGCGCCAGCGCCAGCTCCTTGGTGTCGACCTCTCGCAGCACGCGCTGGATCGAGCGGTCGTCGAGGATGACGATGTCCTCGAAGACGAACATGAGCTTCTTGATCTCCTCGGCGAGATCCGGATTCTGTTCCTCGAGGCTCTCGAGGATCGTCTTCTCCGTGCCGCGGTCGACCGAGTTGAGCATCGCGACCAGGGCCTTGATACCGCCCGCATTGGTGAAGTCCTGGCTCATGACCGCCGAGAACTTCCGCTCGAGGACCTTCTCGACCTCGCGCAGGACGGCCGGGGTGGTTCGGTCCATCTGGGCGATGCGGGTCGCCACGTCCGTCTGCAGCTCGCTGGGCAGGCCCGAGACCACCAGGGCCGCCTGCTCCGCGCGCATGTAGGCGAGGATCAGGGCGATGGTCTGCGGGTGCTCGTTCTGGATGAAGTTGAGGATCTGCATGGGATCCGCCTGCCGGATGAACTCGAACGGCAAGGCCGTGAGGCTCTCCGACAGCCGGTGCAGGATCTCCTCGGCCTTGTCCGCGCCGAGGGCCTTGGTCAGCAGCTCGCGGGCGTACTGGACGCCGCCCTGGCTGATGTACTGGTTGGCCTGCAGGACGTGATAGAACTCCTCGAGGATCTCCTCGGTCGTCTCCGGGGGGAGCTTCCCGAGGTTCGCCACCTCCAGGGTCAGCATCTCGATGTCCTCGGTGGAGCCGAGGTACTTCAAGAGCACGCTCGCCGTCTCGGGGCCGAGGGCCACCAAGAGGGCTGCCGCCTTCTGCTTGCCGCTAAGCGCTTGCGCCTTTGCCATCCTAGTCGTCCTCGATCATCCAGGACTTCAAGAGCTTCGCGACGTCCGCGGGCTGCTGCTTGACGACCTTCGTGATCTCCTTTTGCAGGTGGGTCTTGCGATCGTCCTCGCCGATGGTGCCGATGGCGACCGGGGGCGAAAGGCGCCCGTCGACGTCGAAGCCCTCGAGGCTGAGGGGACCGTCTTCGAAGGGCTCCTGCTTGCCCGCCAGACCGCGGCGCAACAGGATCAGGGCGATGATGGCCACCAGGAGGCCGATGGCGATCTTCACGTAGCTCTGGACCGTCTCCTGGGTCTTGAGCTTGGCGAGCTCCTGCTCCTCGGCCTTCTGGACCGTGTCGTTGAACTTCTGCGCCGTGACGACGACCGTGTCGCCCCGGGCCACGTCGGTGCCCGCCGCCGCCGAGACCATCTGCTTGAGGTCCGCGAGCTGCTGCGGCTCCAGCTCCCCGTTGACCACCACGGCCACCGAGAGGCGGTTGATGGTGGCCGGAGCCTTGATCTTGCGCTCCACCCGCTTGTTGGGAACGAAGTTGTCCGTCGTCTCGTCCTTGGTGTAGTTGCCGGGGTTGGCCGACTCGGAGGCCTGGTACGTCGGCAGGCTGGCGTTGGCGCCGGCGTTGATGTTCGACGTCACGCCCGGCACCCCGCCGTTGGCCTTGGCCGAGCCGTCGTAGCGCTCGTGCATCTGCTTGGACGAGAGCTTCAGGACCGTGCTCGTGCCGTCCGGATTGCGGTTGGGGGTGTAGAGCTCGTCGTTGGTCTCCTGCTGGCTGAAGTCCAGGTCCGCCGCCACCGTGACCACCGAGTTGTTGGGGCCGAGCACCCGGTCCAGGGTGGACTGGAGGTTCTTGCGCAGCCCCGCCTCGATCTGCTTCTTGACCTCGAGCTGGCTCATGGTCAGCTCGGGCGAGGCCAGGCTCTGATCCTTGCCGAGGCCCAGCTCCTCGGTGTAGTTACGGCCGTCCACGTCCGTGATGATGACGTTGGCCTCCTTGAGGCCCTCGACGCTCTTGCTCACCAGGTGGGTGATGGTCTTGGCCTGCTCGGGCGCCAGGCGAGCGCCGGCCCTGAGCTTGATGACGACCGCCGCCGAGGGCTCCTCGGCGTTGTCCGAGAACAGGTCCTTCTCCGGGATGACCAGGTGGACGCGCGCATTCTCGACGTTGTCGAGCGACATGATGGTGCGCACCAGCTCGCCCTGTAGGGCCCGCTGGTAGTTGAGCTTCTGCATGGCATCGGTCATGCCGAACTGATTCTTGTCGAAGATCTCGAAGCCCACGGTCCCGCCCTGGGGCAGCCCCTGGGAGGCCATGGTGAGGCGCAGCTCGTTGACCTTGCTCTTGGGGACCATGATGGCGCTGCCCGAGATCTGGTAGGGGACCTTCGAGTCCTTGAGCTTCGTGACGATCTGGCCCGCGTCGGCATCGTCGAGGTTCGTGAAGAGCGGAGACCACTCGGGGGTCTGCGCCCACAGCACCAGCATGACGATCGCGGCCACGCTCGCGGCCGCCACCGCCCCAAAGACGATCTGCTGGGTCCGGGAGAGCCCGGTCCAGATTCGAAGGATGTCTTGCTGTAACTGCTTTAGAAAATCGTTCATTTACTGTCGGGCTAGACGCTCATCCGCATGATTTCTTGGTAGGCATCGACCAGCTTGTTGCGCACCTGCATGGTCAGGTTCAGGGCGACACCCGCCTTCTCCGAGGCGATCATGACGTCGTGCAGCTCGACGTCTCCGCCGGTGGCGAGCTCCTGCTTGAGGTCCGCCGACTGGAGCTGGAGGTTGTTGACGCTGTCCAGGAAGGCCCCGAGAGGCTTGCCCAGGTCGTCGAAGGCCTTGGCCGCACCGGGGGCCGTGACGGCCATCGAGGGCTGCTCCAGCGACTGGGCCGGAGGCACGGGGAGCTCGACACCCTGCTGGGGGGCCTGGAGGCTGTCATAGAGGCGACCGAACTCGGCGCGATGGTCGTCGGGCACCCCCGTGATCTTGGGCAGCGGAAGGCCGAAGCCAAGGCCGGGGGCCCCGGGAAGGGAAAGGAAGGGAGGAAGGCCTGCCATGGCGCGCTAAATCTCCAATGCCTTGCTAGCAGCGCCCTTGAGGGCCTGCACGACGGTCACGTTGGCCTCGTACGAGCGGGTCGCCGAGATGAGGTCCGTCATCTCCGTGATCGGGTTGACGTTCGGATAGGCGACGTAGCCCTGTGCGTTGGCATCGGGATGCTGGGGGTCATAGACCATGCGGAAGGGCGACTGATCCTCGATGATGCCGGCCACGTGCACGCCGCTCGAAGGGGTGCCGGGACGGTTGCCTTCCTTGGCCTGGAAGACCACCATCTCGCGCCGGTAGGCCGTGCCCTTCTCGGTGCGGGTCGTGTTGGCGTTGGCGAGGTTGCTCGCGATGGTGTCCATGCGTAGGCGCTGGGCCGTCAAGGCGCTGGCGCTGGCGTTCAGGGCATCAAACGTGCTCATGATCGGCCTCCTTAGGGCGTGCCGCGGATGACGGACTTGAGGCCTTCCATGTTGCGTTTCATCAGGTCGGCCATGGCGTTGTAGGAGATGCTGGTCTGGGCGAGGCGGGTCATCTCGGCGTCGACGTCGACGTTGTTGCCGTCGTTGCGCATGGTGCTCTCGTCCGAGCGGCTCACCAACGCCTGGAACTCGTCGAGGCTCTGGGGACCGTCCACCCGGAAATGACGGGAATTCGACGTCGCCATGGGCACGTCGAACTGGCCGGGCTGCGAGACCGCCCGCTGGAGCTGGCCCTCGAAGGCCACCTCGAAACGCTTGTAGTGGGGGGTATCGGCGTTGGCAATGTTCTCGGCCACCGCCTTTTGACGCAACGACAGACCATCCATGGCCTTGGCCATGACGTCCGTAGCGCCGCTAAACAGCTTGTCCAGCAAGGATGGAACCTCCTCGAACCATGGAGCAGCTAACGGGTCTCCCACCTTCCCTGGTTCGGAGCGTTCCCTCGATGGCGACGAACCTGCCGTGGTCCGCGTTTCCTGAGCCATCATACCCGTCACTAGGGTCCCTTAACAAGCCTGCCCGGCTCATGCGGCGTCCATCCCGCATGTGAGGCCACTTGCCCGCCACGATTATGTCACCCATCGTCTCCCTTTGCGCGTGACGGCCGACACCCCTCACCATAAGGGGGTCTTATTGCGGCCAATTGTCACGGTTGTTTGAGGCTTGCTTGCTGACGATTAAATCTCCGTTGGCCCGGAGCTACGACTCGGCCGGGAGCTGCAGGCGACGCGCCCGCTCCAGGATGGCGTCGACCACCTCGGAGGCCGTCAGGTGGTCGCTGTCCAGCAGGACCGCATCCTCGGCCGGGCGCAGGGGAGAATGCTCCCGGTTGGAATCGATCGCATCGCGCCGCTCGATCTCGGCCTCGAGGGCCGCGAGGTCCACCGTGTGGCCCGCCTTCTCGAGGTCGCGCGCCCGGCGGCGCGCCCGCTCGGCGGGACTCGCGACCAGGAAGATCTTGAGGTCGGCCCGCGGGAACACCACCGTCCCGATGTCTCGTCCCTCGGCCACCACGCCGCCCTCCTTGCCGAGCGCCTGCTGAAGGCCGACCAGGTGCTCGCGCACGGCCCCGACCCGCGCGACCTCGGAGACGCGCCGGGTCACCTCGGGCGTCCGGATGGCCTCGGTGACGTCCTGACCGTCGATGCGGACGCGATCGCCCGCCTCCGCCGCCTCGAGCTCGATGCGGCTCTCGCGCGCCAGACGGGCGAGGGCCGCCTCGTCGGCGAGGTCCATGCCGGCCTGCAGGGCCCGCCAGGTCAAGGCGCGGTACATGGCTCCCGTATCCAGGAAGAGCAGGCCCAACATGCGGGCCACCCGGCGGGCGACCGTGCTCTTGCCGGCGCCAGCCGGTCCATCGATGGCGATGACGAGGGGTTTCACTTCAAGGTCTCCTTGGGAGCGCGCGCGGCAAGGGCCCGATCGGGCCCCTCCGGATCCAGTAGGGCATTGTCGATGAGGCGGGTCGAGCCCACGTAGGCGGCCACCAGGGCCACCCGTCCCGGGCCGAACGTGGTGGCGGGCTCCAGCGTTCGCTCCTCGACCACCTCGAAATATTGCAGGCGCACGGCGGGGTCTGCCTCCAGGTAGGCGCGCGCCCGGTCGAGGACGGGCTGCACCGGCTCGCCCGCACGGGCCGAGGCCACCAGCAGGCCGAGGGCTGCCGAGAGGCGCAAGGCGGAAGCCCGCTCCTCGGAGCCGAGATAGCGGTTGCGGCTGCTCAGGGCGAGTCCGTCCGCCTCGCGCACGATCGGGCAACGCACCAGCTCGAGGGGCATGGCGAGGTCCGCGACCATCTGCGTGAGCACCCGGACCTGCTGGAAGTCCTTCTGGCCGAAGTAGGCCCGATCCGGCCGCACCAGGTTGAAGAGCTTGGCGACCACGGTGGTCACGCCCTCGAAGTGGCCGGGACGGAAGTGGCCGCACAGCTTGTCGGTCAGCTCGGGACCCACCCGCACTTCGGTGGCAAAGCCCGGTGGGTACATCTCGGCGGCCTGCGGCAGGAACACCACGTCCACCCCCTCGGCCCGACAAACCTCCGAGTCGCCCGCGAGGTCCCGCGGATAGCGAGAGAAGTCCTCCTGGGGCCCGAACTGCTTCGGGTTCACGAAGATGGAGACGACCACCGTGCGGCACTCGGCGCGCGCCTGGCGCATGAGGCTCGCATGGCCCGGATGCAGGGCACCCATGGTCGGCACGAAGCCGACCGGCCCCGGCAATTGCGCCAGCGCGGAACGGAGATCCGATAGGGACTCGACCAGAATCAACGGGGCCCTCCCCAGGCAAGAAGCGGTCGGCGAGCCGACCTTGAGCACGTCAAAACCCTGTTGATTCTATCATTTGGAAGGCCTGGCAGCCAGAAAAGCCCGCGAGCAGGCGTCAAGGATTCGCCGAAGCCTTTTGCCTCCCGCGGCCTAGGCGAGGCCCGGGCGCCCCCTTTAGGATCACCACCGGATTGCCCCGGGCGGCGCGGGGGCGCTGTCCGATAACAGGGGAGCGTGTGGTGATGAGACCTCTGGACTTCGATCTGCTGGGGTGTCCGGTGAGTGATTACGCCACCGGCAGAACGCTCGGTCGGGTCAAGTGCGTCGTGCTGGATCAGCCCCCGCAGCGGATTGCGCGCATCGCCGTCGAGTTCGGCCCCGAGGCGGAGGAAGGCGAGCACGAGCCCCTGTGCTGCGACATGGGCCCCCTCGAGCCCCGGCCGCACCAGGACTACATGGTGGGCCAGACCTCGACGGTGACCCTGCTCGACCCCTCCGGAGCGCCCATCGTGCGCGCGGGCGACACCATCACCCCTCAGGTGCTCGATCATGCGCGTCGCGCCGGCCTCCTGCACCGGCTCGAGGCGACCTTCTAGAACGACGGCGGCGTCCGGTCCCGTGGGACCGGACGCCGTGCGACCGAAGGACCTAAGCCTCGCGCCCCAGGTGGCTATGCTTGCGACTGTAGGTGAAGTAGACCACCAGGCCGATCGCCATCCAGACCAGGAAGTTGCGCCAGGTCAGCGTCGGCAGCTTGGCCATCATGAAGCCGCAGCTCAGGACCGTGCCGATGGCGATGACGGGCATCATCGGAGCACGGAAGCCGCGCTTCCACTCGGGGCGGGTGTGGCGCAGCACCCAGGCGCCGACGGCCACCAGGATGAAGGCGAACAGGGTCCCGATGTTGGCGAGCTCCGCGACCATCGAGATGGGCGTGAGACCGGCCAGGATGGCAACGCAGACGCCGGTCACCAGGGTCGTGACGTAGGGGGTGCCGAACTTGGGGTGGACCTTGGTGAAGACCTTGGGCATCAGGCCGTCGCGCGCCATGGCGAAGAAGATGCGCGGCATGCCCATCATCATGACCACCAGGACCGAGGTGATACCCGTGACGGCGCCCACCGAAAGGAGTGCTGCCGCCCAGCCCTTGCCCACGTAGTCGAGCGCGAAGGCCAAGGGGGCCGCGTTCTCCTTGAGCTGCGGGTAGAGCGACTGCGGGATGATGCCCGTGAAGATGGCGGCGATCAGGATGTAGAAGACGGTGCAGACCAACAGGCTCGCGATGAGGCCGATGGGCAGGTCGCGCTGGGGATTCTTGACCTCTTCGGCGGCCGTCGAGATGGCGTCGAAGCCGATGTAGGCGAAGAAGATGGTCGCCGCCCCCGTGAAGACGCCGCTCCAGCCGTAGGGGAGGAAGGGCTGCCAGTTGCCCGGGTTGATGTGGCCCAGGGTCAGGGCGACGAACATGAGCAGCACCAGGATCTTGAGGCCCACGAAGAGGGCGTTGACGTTGGCGCTCTCCTTGACGCCGCGGATGAGGATGCCCATGACGACCAGGGCGATCACGATGGCCGGGATGTTCACCACGGCCCCTGGCACCACGCCCGGGGCGTTGGTGTAGATCTCCGGGATGTTGAGGTGCAGGTTGTGGAGGATCTTGACGAAGTACCCGCTCCAGCCTATCGAGACGGCGGCAGTGGCGACGATGTATTCCAAGATCAGGGCCCACCCGATGACCCAGGCGAAGATCTCGCCGAAGGCGCTGTAGGCGTAGGTGTAGGCCGAACCCGAGGCGGGGATCATCGAGGCGACCTCGGCGTAGGCCATGGCCGCGAAGGCGCAGGCGATGCCCGCGATGATGAAGGAGATGATGATGCCGGGCCCCGCCCACTTGGCGGCCGCCGAACCGGTGATCACGAAGATGCCGGTCCCGATGATGGCCCCGATGCCGAGCATCGTCAGGTCCACGGGGCCCAGCACCTTCTTGAGACCAGAGGTAGCACCCTCTTCCGGCAGGGGCTTACGAACCATCAGGCGGCGCAGCAGGCTGGTGCTCGCGCCTTTCTCGTTGCTGATCACGCTCACGATGATCTCCTCGTCAGGGGGAAGCGATTTCGGCGGGCTTTGCCGTATGCGCGAAACCTCACCACTATAGCAAAGGCCGATTGACAGCAGCAAGCGGCCCTTGTTCGCGTGGTCCGGCGGCTCGCCCCGCCCCGACGGGCGCCAGGAGGGCATGGGGGCGTTCGACAAATCGTGCCAGGAGCTTTGGCCAGGCTGAACGATGGAACGCCCGCACCGAGCCGCTAGGGTAAAGGCATGGCCGCCCGATCGTGGAGGATCCCATGCGCTCGATTGCCGCTGGCGCCCTGATCGCGACTCTGCTCTGCGCCCCTGCCCATGCTCAGCCCGGCGCTCAGCCCACCCCGCGGCCATCCGCCCCGCCGATCGACCGCCTGGGCCAGATCGAGCCCGCTCCGGTCGCGATGACCTCCACCCTCATGCGGCTCCGCAACGACCTGACGATCCTGCGCGCGGCGCTCGAGGGCTACCGGGCGGCGCACTTCTACCGCTATCCCGAGGCGAGCTCCCCGGAGGCTCTCTTCGAGACGCTCGTCCACACCGAGGACCTACCCGAGGGCTTCACGCTGCATGGGACCATCACCGAGTTTGTCGCCAACCGCGGCGGCTACCGGATCAGTGCGGGCATCAAGGACGCCGTGGTCACCATCCGCCCCCCGGAGCGCTTCGACCCGTTCTGGGCGATGCTGCTCCAGCCCCTCTAGCCCCTCCCCAGGCAAAAAAAAGCCGGCCAGGGACGCTCCCCAGCCGGCGAAATCTTGCGAGACGGGACTAGAGCAGGCTCGTGATGCGGGCCCGCAGCTTGCGCATGCACTCCTGGCCCTGGTCGAAGCCCACCATGCGCGAGATGGCCATGCCGAGGCGATCCGAGAGGTCGACCATCTGGCCGAAGGTGACGTTCTCGAGGTCCATCAGGCCCATCTCCTGGCAGGCACTTTCCACCAGGTTGTTGGCGACCTCGTAGCCCACGTACTCCATGACGATGAGGGCGAAGGAGTCGAAGCGGGTCCGCTGGATGGGAGCGGACGCCAGGTCGGGCCCGGAATCCGAGCCGTGCGCCACGGCCGCGCCCGTGTAGAGCAGGCTCTTGAGGGCCGCGCAGGTCTCCATCTCCCCCAGGTGGGACTGCTCGAAGAACTGGGCGAGCGTGAAGGAGCGGGGCAGCTTGCGCATCCAGTGAGGAATCCACTCGGGCGGCTCGGCGCGGTCCCACTGGAAGGCGTCGAGGGCGTCCTGGGTGTAGGAGATGGCGCTCGTCAGGTCCTGGACGATGCTCTTGTAATGGTGGCACTCGTCCATGCGACGCATGCCTTCCAGGAGCACCCAGTCGATCTGGCGGTTGATGTTGGACTCGGGCACCTCGTCCGGCGAGATCTCGAGCACCCGGAAGGTCCCGGTCTTCCACCAGCAGATGATGCGGAACATGGCTTCCTCGCCGCGCAGGGAGTTGACCGCCGCGTACTTGAGGTTGCCGCCGACGAAGTACATCTCGGCCGACTGGCCGATCTCGACGCGCGAGAGCTCGAGCTTGGCCGTCTTCTGCTCCAGCTTGATCAGCTGGACGAGATTGGGGAAGCTGATGGAGGCAATGTTCCCCTCCAGCAACGTAAGATTCGACAAGTCCCGCTACCTTTCTGCGAGCTGTTGGCCGGTGAAAGGACCGGCGACGCCGGCCGCCCTGTCAGGGGGTAAAGCCTCCCCATTATACCCAACCCGCTCTCAATTCGTCAGGCCGCAAACGGCCCGATGCGCGCCGGCCTTAGCGGCGGCGCAAGAGGTCCAGGGCCGGCACCCGCAGGGCCATGAGTACGGCCATGTAGGCCGCGAGCCCGAGCGTGCCCACCCCCACCAGCTGCACCAGGGCGCCCAGCTGGCCCGAGAACGGGACCAGGCCCTTGGCGAAGTAGGCGAGGCCCGCCGCGATCGCCGAGGCCGCCAGCGCCTTCACGAGGGTCGAGACGCTCGGCCCCAGGCCCAGCGTGCCGAGATCGCGCCGCAGGAAGAAGCCCAACAGGATGAGGTTGCCGATGGTGACGAGCGTGGTCGCCCAGGCGAGGCCCGCGATCTGGAAGCGGATCAGCAGGGCGTTGAAGAGCAGCGTGGTGCCGATGGAGACGCTCGTGACCAGGAGGGGCACCCGGCTCTTGTTCTGGGCGTAGAAGACCCGGGTGAACAGGTCGCGCGTGCCGTAGGCGACCATGGAAAGGGCGACGATCGTGAGCACCGTGGCGGTCTTCCGGGTGTCGTCCGCGCTGAAGTGCCCGTGCTGGAAGACCAGCCGGATGGCCGCCTCGCCGAGCACGATGGCCAACGCCGAGATGGGCATGAGGACGAGCGCGATGGACTGCACGCCGCGGTTGAGCCAGGCGAAGAGGCTCTTGCGATCGCCCGAGGTCGCCGCCTCGGTCAGGCGCGGGAACATGGGCACCAGGAGCGCCGTGAGCAGGATGCCCAGGGGCAGCTGGATGAGCTGGTTGGAGTAGTTGAAGGCGCTGATCGAGCCCTCGGGCAGGCTGGAGCAAAAGGCCGAGGCGATCGCGACGTTGAGCGTCCCCACCGAGCTCGACAGGCCCGCCGGCACCAGCATGCGCAGCATGTCGACGAAGGCCGGATGGCTCATGGGCACCGGCCGCACGGCGCGCCCGCCCGTGATCTCCTGCCAGTCCTGGAAGACCGGGATCGCCTGCAGGGCGAGCTGCCCCACCGCGCCCACCAAGGTCCCCCAGGCGATCGCCGTCGGCGCCGAGGTCCACAGCACCACCCCGATGACCGCGAGGCTTGAGACCATGGGCGTGAGGCTGGAGTTGGTGAACTTGTCGCGGGCGTTGCTGATGCCGCACAAGACCCCGATGAGCCCGCCGATCATGATGAGCGGGGACATGATGTGGAGGTTGGTCACCGCCAGGGCGTGCCCCTCGGGGCTGAGGCCGGGGCCCGTGATCCGGACGATCCACGAGGCCGCCAGGTAGGCGACCAGCGCCAGCCCGCCCGTGATGGCCGCGGTCCCGGCGAAGATGGTGAGCAGCACCCCGGGGACCTCGTCCTCGCGCCCCTCGGTGCGGAGGCTCGTGACCGCGCGCATGGTCGAGAGGTGGAACGGACCGTTCAGGCCGCCCAGGAGGATGAGGAAGAGGGCGGGCAGGATGTAGGCGATGGTGTTGGCATCCTTGACCAGGCCCGCGCCGTAGGAGTTGGCGACCGCCACCTCCCGGAGGAACCCCATGCCCTTGCTCAGCAAGAGCAGGACGGCCATCAGGCTGGAGGCGCGGGCGAGGCTACGCCCCGCGGCGGGCGTCGAGATCGGCAAGAATCCACTCCACGGCAGACAAGAGGGTCGGGGCGACGTGTTCGGGCTCGACCTGCCACTGGTACTCGCCCTTGAGGACGCGCTCCCCGTAACCCGAGGTCAAGAGCACGCTCCTGCAGCCGGCGTTGTGGCCGACTTCCACATCGGTGGCCTTGTCGCCCACCATGTAGGAGTGCTCCAGGTCGATGTCGTTCTTCTGGCAGGCCTGATCGATCATCCCGGTGGCCGGCTTGCGGCACGCGCACGGGAAGGAATAGCGCGGGTCCGTGCCGTCCGGCAGGTGCGGGCAGTAGTAGAGATCGTCCAGGAAGGCGCCTTCGTCGAAGAGCAGATCCGTCAGCCGCTGGTGCAGCGTGCCGATGTGGCTCTCCGGATAGTAGCCGCGCGCGGGACCGGACTGGTTGGTCACCAGGATGGCGAGCACTCCGGCCTCGTTGAGGCGGCGGATCGCCTCGGCGGCGCCGGGAATCAGGACCAGCTTCTGGGCGTCGTGGATGTAGCCAGCTTCTTCGTTGATGGTTCCGTCGCGATCGAGGAATACGGCGGGTCGTTTCAAATCGAGGGCGCTCCTATACCGATGGCAAGCCAGACACGGGACATCCTCCCCATTATAGCCCAGGACGCCCGAATGGCCAGTCGGGACGCTGCGTGCTAGAATCCGTCGTTCCCTTGCTTGGAGGCCCCCATGCGCACCGACCGATTGCTCGCCGCCCTGCTCATCATCGCCTGTCTCTTCGCCGCGATCACGACCTGGTGGCACGGCGACCGCCGGGGCATGGGCACCGCCGAGCTCGCGGATGCGGGCTCCGGCGCCGATATCGCCATGATCGACGTCTACGGCACCATCTCCGACGGCAAGCCGGACGGCGGACCCTTCGGGGACTCCGGCGCCAGCGCCATCCGACTCATCAAGGCGATCCGTGCCGCCGAGAAGGACCACGTCAAGGCCATCCTGCTCCGCATCAACTCGCCGGGCGGCACGGCCGCGGCCTCGCAGATGGTCTACGAAGAGCTCATGCGGGTACGCAAGGCCGGCAAGATCAAGATCGTGACCAGCATGGGCGACATGACGGCCTCGGGCGGCTACTACATCGCGGCCGCCTCGGACCACATCATGGCCAACCCCGCCACCACCACGGGCTCCATCGGCGTCATCCTGCACGTCCAGAACGTCCAGAAGCTCTTCGACAAGCTCGGCGTGGGCAGCACCGTCATCAAGAGCGGGGCCCACAAGGACATCCTCTCGCCCTTCCGGCCCATGACCCGCGACGAGCAGGCGCTCCTCCAGCAGCTCGTCAACGACACCTACCAGCAGTTCCTGCAGGCCGTCGTGGCCGGGCGCAAGATGCCCCTGGACAAGCTGAAGCCCTTGGCGGACGGCAGGGTCTTCACGGGGGACCTGGCCCAGAAGGTCGGCCTGGTCGATAGCCTCGGCAACTACGAGGACGCCATCGTCAAGACGGGGGCGCTCGCGGGTATCAAGGGCACGCCCAAGGTCCGCAACTACACGAGCGAGACCTTCTGGGAAGGGATCTTCCCCAAGGTGGAGAGCAAGCTCTCGAGCCTGCTGTCGCCCGCCACGGGCATGGGCTGGAACAAGATCCCCCTCGCGCTGATGGAGTAGACCGATGCTCGACTCCCTGTACCAGACGCTCTTTCATCCCCGCGCAGCCCTTCTGCCGCTCTCCATGGGATCGAGCTGGGCTCTGCTCTTGCTGCTCAGCATCACCGGCGGCCTGAGCTGGGCGGGCAAGCTCGGCCTCGGCGGGGCCGGCGCGGTCATGCTCACCCTCTGCTTCCTCGGGCTGTACCTGATCGTCTGGTTCTGCTTCTCGGCTGCCACCAGCCTCCTGGCACAGCTCATGGAGGGGAAGGGGTCGGGCCCCGCCACCATGGAGACGGTCACCCCCGCCCTCTGGCCGGCCCTGCTGTTCGGGCCCCTCACGGCCCTCGGCCAGCACTTCGAGCGCCTGGCCGGCGTCCTGGAGTTCGTCGTGGCGGTCTGGATCTTGGTGGGACTGGTCCGGGCGATCGCCCAGGTCCACGGCCTGAGCCTGGGCAAGGCCGCCCTGTGCGTGCTCGGCGCTTGCGCCCTGGCCTTCTTCGGGCTCGGGGCCCTCCTCGGAGCCCCCGTGTTGCTCCTCGCCCTGGTCGTCGCGTCCTGAGCAAAAAAGGCCCCCGCCGCAGCGGGGGCCGGTCTCCACAGGCAGGGTCACCCTCCGAAGACGGATCCCCAGAGCTTCTTCGCCCCTCCGGCGATGGCATTGTGCACGTCGGCGACCTTTTCGCTCACCGCATGGGCGGCCGTCTTGGCGGCCCCCGCGATCTCGTCCTTGTACTTGTAGGCGAGCGCGCCCAGGGACAGGGCTGCCGAGGCGGCACCCGCCGCGGCGGCGACCACCTGACCGCCCGGAATCATCATCGCGACACCGGCCACCGTCGTCATGACGTTGCCGCCCAGCTTCATGAGCTTGCCGGCGTCCACGCCGTTCTTCTTCATATCCTTGAGGGTGTTGATGGCGCTCGTGATGCCGCCCACGATGGCCACCGGGCCGCCGACCTTCTTCAGGAGCTCGACCGCGCCGGGGAACTTCTTGAAGACGTCGAGCGTGTTGGTCATGCTCGAGGCCAGGTCGCTCAGGGAGTTGATCATGCCATTGAGGTCGCCGCTCTTGGCCGCCTTGCCGAAGCCGTAGATGGCCGAGGCCACGCCCGCGATGCCGAGGCCCTTGGCCAGGGCACCGGTGGTCGCCACCTTGGAGAGCTGGCGGGTGTCGCCCGCACGCTGGCGGAGGTGGTTCACGGTGTTCGCCGTCTCGTTGTACGTGCTGCGCGCATTCGCAACGGCCGTACGGGAATCGCGCGATCCCTGGACCGACAGGTTGATGCCCGTTCCGACGCCATCACTCAAACGCATGCGCGATCCTCCTTAGAAACGACCAACGAAGGTCTTATGCCCGCTTGATCGGTCATGGCTGCGCGACTTAACAGAGACTGAATGCAGATTTTTCATTCGCGGGGGATCGATTGGCGGCGGGTTAAATCCGCATCAAAGCCGCGGGGCCCGCGGACGCGTCCGCGGGCCCCGAGCCAATCCGGCCGGACTTACGAGCTGGGCAGCTCGTCCATCCCCACGCCGAGGAAGTCGGCCTCGAAGAGCTCCTGCTCGGCGTCTTCGAGCATCTTCAGGGCGATGTCCATCATGGCGTTCGAGAGGGACAAGAGCTCGTCCGGCGTGTAAAAGTCCTGGTCCGGCAGCCCCACGGCCTGTAGCGACTGCTGGAAGAGCTGGTCCGCCGACTCGGGCGTCACGCTACCGGTCAGCGTCTCGAACACCTGGGCGCGGCTGATCTTGGGCATGGCTCTCCTCTCCTCGTGGGACGACTCAGAACGTACATGCCCAGGCATCCGGGCATGCAAACCCTAGAACAGGCCGACGGTCCGGCCCCCCGCGTCGATGCCGATCAGCTCGGCGGAGGGCCGTTTCGGCAGCCCGGGCATCGTCATGATCTCGCCCGTGTAGACGACCACGAAGCCTGCGCCCGCCGAGACCTTGAGGTCCCGCACCGTGACCTTGAAGTCGGTCGGCCGGCCCAGGAGGGTGGGATCGTCGGACAGGGAGTACTGGGTCTTGGCGATGCAGACGGGCAGGTGGCCGAGCCCCAACTGCTCGATCCGCTCCAGGCTCTTGAGGGCCGCCGGCTCGAAGTGCACGCCCGATCCGCCGTAGACCCGCTGCACGATGGCGTCGATCTTGTTGGGGATCGACTCGGAGAGCTCGTAAACGGGCCTGAAGGCGCTCGGCCCGTTGGCCGCCTTGATGACGGCTTCTGCCAGGGCCTCGCCCCCCTCGCCGCCCATGGCCCAGACCTCGGAGAGCACCACGTCGACGCCGAGACGCTGGCTGAGGCGCTCGAGGGCGAGCAGCTCCTGTTCCGAGTCGGTCGGGAAGCGGTTGATGGCCACCACCGGCTGCAGGCCGTAAAGGCGAACCGTCTCGATGTGCTTCTCGAGGTTGCACAGGCCCGCCTCGAGGGCCGCCACGTCCGGGGTGCCGAGAGCGTTGGCGTCGGCGCCGCCGTGCAGCTTGAGGGCGCGCACGGTCGCGACCACCACCGCCGCGGCCGGCGTGAGGCCCGCGGTGCGGCATTTGATGTCGAAGAACTTCTCGGCGCCGAGGTCCGCGCCGAAGCCCGCTTCGGTCACCACGTAGTCGGCGAGCTTGAGGGCCATGCGGGTGGCGAGCACGCTGTTGCAGCCGTGTGCGATGTTGGCGAAGGGACCGGCGTGCACCAGGGCCGGCGAGTTCTCGAGGGTCTGGACCAAGTTCGGCTTGATGGCGTCCTTGAGGAGCACCGCCATGGCGCCGTCCGCCTTGAGATCTCGGGCCGTGACGGGCCTGCCGTCCCAGGTGAAGCCCACGATGATCCGGCCGAGGCGCTCCTGCAGGTCCGCCACGCTCGACGCGAGGGCGAGGATGGCCATGACCTCCGAGGCCGCCGTGATCTCGAAGTGGTCCTCGCGCGGCACTCCGTTGGCCTTGCCGCCGAGTCCCACGATCACGTTGCGCAGGGCCCGCTCGTTGAGGTCCATGCAGCGCTTCCAGAGGATCTGGCGCGGGTCGAGGCCGAGCGCGTTGCCGAAGTGCAGGTGGTTGTCGATCATCGCGGCCAAGAGGTTGTTGGCCGAGGTGATGGCATGCAGGTCGCCCGTGAAGTGGAGGTTGATGTCCTCCATGGGAACGATCTGCGCGTAGCCGCCGCCGGCCGCGCCGCCCTTCATGCCGAAGCTGGGGCCGAGGCTCGGCTCGCGCAGGGCGATGATGGACGGGTGGCCCAGCCGCGCGAGTGCCTGACCGAGTCCCACCGTGGTGGTCGACTTGCCCTCACCCGCCTTGGTGGGGCTGATGGCCGTGACCAGGATCAGCTTGCCGTCCGGACGGTCAGCGAGGCGCTCGAGCGCCTTGAGGCTGATCTTGGCCTTGGTGTGGCCGTAGGGTTCCACTTCTTCGGGCAGGAGGCCGGCCGCGGCGGCCACCTCCATGATCGGCTTGAGGGTCGCGGCTTGGGCGATCTCGAGATCCGACGGTACCTCCCGGGTACGCTCGGGCGAAAGCATAGTCCCTCCTTGGGGCGCTTGATGGGCAGCCAGAACCAACGCCTTGCGGCGCATCACGGACGGGGCAGGGCAAAGATAGGCAGCCGAACGTTTCCCGGGGGCGCGCTCACCCTTGCCAGGCTCGCGCGCCGACTCTTCACGGAAGGCCCTTGGGCTTCTTGTCGGCCATCTTGGCCATGAAGCGCTCCGCATCGACGATGAAGCGCTCGTGGACGCCCTCGGCGATCTTCTCGCGCTCGTCGTAGGCCGTCACCTTGAACTCGAGGCGCCGACCGGAGACCGACACCAGCACGGCCTCGGCCTGGACGTTATGCCCGATGGGGGTGGCCGCCAGATGGCGCAGGTGGATGTTGGTACCGACGGTCGTCATGCCGGGGGGCAGGTAGCTCGTGACGGCGCTGGCGGCCGCATGCTCGACCAGGGCGACCAGGGCCGGCGTCGCGAGGACGGGCAACGCCCCCGAGCCCATGGTGATCGCGGTGTTTTCCGTGCTCACGACGCTCGGGGCATACCCCATGGCCCCCACCAGATGCTCGAGTTCTACCATCGGCCACTCCCTCTCCGGCTGCGATGCCTGCGGCTAGGTCGGACTACCAGGGGCTCCGATTGTACCATGGGTCGACCGGTCCAGAGCCCTTGTCTGGCGCCCTCGGGGCTGCCTCCCGGGTGCGGGGAGGCAGGGAGGCGTGCTAAGATGGACGAGCACTTCACACAACTTAACAGCCTAGTGTAAACACCGTCCCGTCGCCGCATCGGAAGGAGTTTCGCCCCATGGACAACGCCGCCTACCTGAACCGGGCCGAGTCGCCGCTGACGCCCCAGGAATGGGAGCTCATCGACAACACGATCATCGACGTCGCCCGCCGCAGCCTGGTGGGTCGCCGCTTCCTGCACGTGTTCGGGCCGCTCGGAGCCGGCGTGCAGGACGTCGACTACGACCTGTTCACGGGCACGGGGGCGGCCCAGGTGGCGGTCTTCGGGGAGACCGAGACCAGCATGGTCCGGGCCAAGCGCCGCGTCCACGAGAACATCCCCATTGTCTACAAGGACTTCATGCTCTACTGGCGCGACCTCGAGACGGCCCGTCAGATCAACCACCCCATCGACGTGAGCGCGGCCGCGGCGGCGGCCTCGATCGTCGCCCAGAAGGAGGACTTCCTGATCTTCAACGGCGACGTGGAGTGCGGCTACGACGGCCTCAGCAACGCCGAGGGGCGCAACACGGTCCTCGCGCGCAACTGGTCCGAGGCGGGCAATGGCTTCCAGGACGTGGTCGACGCGCGCGCCAAGCTCCTCGAGGCGGGCTTCGTGGGCCCCTACGCGGTGGTCGTGAACCCGGTGTGGTACTCGCAGCTGCACCGCGTCTACGCCAGCTCGGGCGTGCTCGAGATCAACCACATCCGCGAGCTGGCGACCGCCGGGGTCTTCCAGACCCCCGCCCTCAAGGAGGGCCAGGGACTCATCCTGTCGGTGGGGATCCAGAACTTCGACCTGGCCATCGGGCAGGACATGATCACCGCCTACCTGGGGGTCGAGAAGATGAACTACCCCTTCCGG
>DATNQJ010000164.1:0-10509 GCA_036704085.1 Stenomitos sp. | reverse complement strand
GAGCGTGCGCATGCGCTTCCAGACCGCCAGCTGGCGCCCCATGGCGTCGAACTTGTAGATCCGGAAGTCCAGGTCGTCGGTGACGTAGATGATGTTGAGCGGGTTGATCGCGAGCGCGCGCGGGAAGCGGAAGCTGTCCTGCGTCTGCGGGGCCCGGATCATGCGCATGAAGTGGCCGCTGGCGTCGAAGACCTGGATGCGGCCATTTTCCGTGTCGGCCACGAGCAGGTTCTTGGCGGAGTCCAGGAGGACGCAGCGCGGCTGCTGGAACTCCCCCTGCCCGACGCCCGGGCGGCCAATCGAGCTGACGGCCTTGAGGCCCGCCACCTTGAGCTGGATCTGGGGGCCCGTGCGATCGGGCGGGACCGGCATGCGGCGTTCGGCAGGCGACCCGAGCGCCCCCGTTCCATGGGGCTGGGGGATGCCCATCGGAGGCTGCGCCGGCGCGACGGGTGGCGGTGCCATGCTCTGCATGGGGGCCGCCGCGGCCGCCGGCGCGTTTAACGGAGCCGTCCCCGGCGCCCGGTTCGGCGTGGGCATGACGGGAATCGAGCCCCGCGCCGCGGCCATCTGGTTGCCCGAGGGGGGCGGCATCTTGGGCGGTCCCATGGGACTCGGTGCCGCCGGCTGAGGCGCGGCGTTCCGGCTGGGCATGGTCGGCAGGCTATAGGTCAACGGCGCGTTGCTCGCGCGGCCGCACGAGGGGCAGACCCGGCTGCTGGGGGGCAGGTCGGCGCCGCAGTGGCGGCAGGGCTCAGGCTCGCCCACCGGGCGGGTGGCCGGATCCACGATCTTCGGAGCCGCCGGGCGCTCTGGCTCCCGCAGGGCGGCCTGAAGGGCATGGCCCATCTCGGCCGCGCGGCTGTAGCGCTCTTCGGGATTCTTCTTGAGGGCCCGCAGGATCACCGCCTCGAGCTTGGCCGGGATGTCCTGGTTGATCTCGCGCGGCGGGGGGGGAGGCGAGCTCATGATATTGATGATGGTCCCGCCCAGGTTGCCCGCGTCGAAGGGCGTCCGGAAGGTGAGCATCTCGTAGATGAGGGCGCCCAGGGAGAACAGGTCGGCGCGGCCGTCGACCAGCCGGCTGTCGGTAAGCTGCTCGGGCGACATGTAGGCGATGGTGCCGAGCGTCGTGCCCGTGGTGGTCATGGACGGCAGGTCGCTCTTGACCCGGGCCACGCCGAAGTCCGTGAGCTTCACCTTGCCGTTCTCGGCCAGCATGATGTTGTCGGGCTTGATGTCGCGGTGGACGACGCCGGCCTGGTGGGCGTAGTCCAAGGCCGCGCAGATCTGCACCGAGATGTCGACGACTTGCTGGATGGTGAACTTGGTCTTCTTCTCGAGGTAGTCGCCGAGGCTCTTGCCCGTGAGCAACTCCATGGCCATGTAGTGGCGATCGCCATCCTGGCCGTAGTCGTAGACCGTGACGATGTTGGGGTGGGCCATGCGCGCCGCGGCCATGGCCTCGCGCCGGAAGCGTTCGACCGTGTCCTGGCGCTCCACCTCGGGCATGGCGTTGGAGACCAGGAGTTCCTTGATCGCCACCACCCGTCCGAGCTTCAGGTCGGTCGCCTTGTAGACGACCCCCATCCCGCCCCGTCCGAGCTCATGTTCGATTTCGTAGTTGCCGAGTTGCTGGCCCATGGCAGGAGTCCGCGCCTATCCGCGGCTTAAACGGCGTTCTGGAGGAGGATGACGGTGATGTTATCGTAGCCCCCACGCTCGTTGGCCAAGGCCACCAGGCGCTCGCAAGCCGCCTGCGGATCCGGGATCTCGGTGGCGATCTGGAGCATCTCCTCGTCACCGACCAGGCCCGACAGCCCGTCGCTGCACAGCAGGAGGCGATCGCCTTGGTTCCACGCGACCAGCCGCGTATCGGCCTCGACTTCCATCTGCATGCCGAGGCACTTGGTGATGACGTTGCGGTAGGGGTGCCGCTGCGCCTCTTGGGGGGTGATGGCCCGGGCGCGCAAGAGCTGGGCGACGACCGAGTGGTCCTCGGTGACCTGCTCGATGGCCTCGGAGGTCATCAGGTAGGCGCGGCTGTCGCCGATGTGGCCCAGGTAGACGCCCGACTCGGTGGTGACGGCCAACGTGGCGGTGGTGCCCATTCCACGCATGGAGGCGTCCTGCAGCGAGGCCTGGACGATGATGCGGTTGGCGGCCTGGATGGCTTCCTGGATGACCCCCAAGAGGTCGCCGTTGGGAGCCTGGTCGATGGCCTCGCAGGTGAGTAATTCGCCGATGGTCTCGACGGCGCTCAAGGAGGCCTTTTCGCCCGCCAGATGGCCGCCCATCCCGTCCGCGACGATGAACAGCCCGCGCTCGGGATCTGCGGTCAGGCTGTCCTGATTGATCTCACGGACGCGGCCCACGTCGGTGAGGCTGCCTACCTTGAGGCCGACAGCCCGCTTGATGGAGGGAGAACCTGGATCCTGGGAGGCCATGGTTTCTTCGTTCGTCGTCGTCACAAATCTCGCCTTTAGCCGTACTGGGGACGGGCGCGCAGGGCTTCGAGCACCTGCTCCTGGGTCGCGAAGCCCCCCTCGAGCAACACCTGCACGAGCGGCACTTGCTGCTCGTACTGGGTCTGAACGACCTGCGTGAGTTGCTCCTCGCTGAGGACCCCTGCTTCTACGAGAATCATGCCCAGGGTCGGCCGGTTGCTAACGACTTGCGGCTGAGCAAAGTCCTGGGGCAGCTCAAATCCGTAGCTGGTCTGGAAGGGATCGAAGTTGAACGCGTTGTAGCTGTTGTCCACGACTACTCCTCGACGATCGCGTTGCCGCAGTTGCCGTCCACATCCTCCTCGTCCGCCACCACCAGGGCCGCTCCGGCCACCCGATCGTTCTCGTCCAGACGCTGCAGGCGGCAGCCCTGGGTCATGCGACCGAACTTGGGAATGGTCTCGACCTTCTGCCGGATGACGATGCCGTTGGTGGTCACGATGACGACCTCCTGGTCCGGCTCGACGATCATGATGTTGGCGACCTTGCCGTTGCGGTTGGCGTTGAGCTTCATATTGATGATACCCAAACCGCCGCGGCCTTGCTCACGGTACTCGGAGATCGCGGTGCGCTTGCCGTAGCCGTCGGTCGTGATCGAGAGCAGGTCGCCCTCGCGGCCGAGCGACATGCCGATGACGGCGTCGCCCTCGCGCATGGTGATGGCGCGGACGCCGCGGGCCGTGCGGCCCAGGGGCCGCAGCTCGTCCTTCTCGGAGAAGTGGATGGCCATGCCTTCCTGGGTGCCGATGACGATCGACTGGTTGCCGTCGGTGTGGCAGACCCAGCCCAGGCTGTCGCCGTCGTCCAGGGCGATCGCGATGATGCCCGAGCGGCGGATGCTGGAGAAGGCGGTGAGGTCCGTCTTCTTGATGACGCCGCCATTGGTGAGCATCACCAGGTAGTCGCCCTCCTTGAACTCGGAGATGGGCAGGACGGCCGTGATGTGCTCCTCCTGGCCCAGCGGCAGGAGGTTGACGATGTTGGTGCCCTTGGCCTGACGGCTCGCCTCGGGGATCTCGTACACCTTGAGGGAGTACGAGATGCCGCGGTTGGAGAAGAACAGCACGTGGCTGTGCGCGTCTCCCACGAAGAAGTGGCGGATGAAGTCGCCCTCGCGGGTCTGGATGCCCGCGATGCCGCGGCCGCCCCGGCGCTGCTTCTCGAAGGTGTCGGTGGGCAGGCGCTTGATGTAGCCCTGGTCCGTGATGAAGACGGCCATGGGCTCGTTGGGGATGAGGTCCTCTTCGCGGATCTCGCCCGGCGCGTGCTGGAGCTTGGTGCGGCGCTCGTCGCCGTACCGATCCTTGGTCACCAACAGTTCCTGGCGAATGATCGCCATCACCTTGGCGCGGTCCGCCAGGATGGCGCGCAGCTCGTCGAGGGTGGCGCGCAGCTCGCGGTCCTCGTTCTCGAGCTTGGTGGACTCCAGGGCGGTCAGGCGGCGGAGCTGCATCTCGAGGATGGCGTTGGCCTGGATCTCGCTGAGGCCGTAGGTGGCCATGAGGCCCTGGCGGGCCGCCTCGGTGTTCTCGGCGCCGCGGATGAGGGCCACGATGGCGTCGATGTTGCGCTGGGCGACGAGCAGGCCCTCCACGATGTGGAGGCGCGCCTCGGCCTTCTTGCGCTGGTACTCGGTACGCCGGGTGACGACGTCGGCCCGGTGGTCGAGGTAGTGGCCGAGGATCTCGTGCAGGCGCAGGACCTGGGGCTGACCGTTGACCAGGGCCAGCATGATGACGCCGAAGGTGGTCTGCAGGGACGTCTGCTTGTAGAGGTGGTTGAGGACCACCTGCGGGTTGGCGTCGCGCTTGAGCTCGATGACCACCCGGATGCCGCGGCGATCGCTCTCGTTACGCAGATCGCTGATGCCGTCGATCTTCTTGTCCTTGACCAGGTCGGCGATCTTCTCGAGCAGGGGGTCAGGGCCCACCTGGTAGGGCAGCTCGGTGACGATGATGGCGCTCTTGCCGCCCTTGAGCTGCTCGATGTCGGTGACCGCGCGCAGGGTGATCGAGCCGCGGCCGGTGGTGTAGGCCTCGTGGATGCCCTTCTCGCCGAGGATGATGCCGCCGGTCGGGAAGTCGGGGCCCTTCACGTACTGGATGAGGTCGCCCGAGGTGAGGCCGGGCTGGTCGATCATCGCGACCAGGGCGTCGGTGACCTCGCTCAGGTTGTGGGGCGGGATGTTGGTCGCCATGCCGACCGCGATGCCCGCGCTGCCGTTGATGAGCAGGCTCGGGATGCGCGCGGGCAGGACCGTGGGCTCCTCGGTGGTGCCGTCGTAGTTGGGCGCGAAGTCGACCGTCTCGGAGTCGATGTCCGCGAGCATCTCCGCGGCGATGCGCGAGAGGCGGGCCTCGGTGTACCGGTAGGCCGCCGCGGGGTCGCCGTCCACCGAGCCGAAGTTGCCGTGGCCGTCGACCATGGGGTAGCGCATGGAGAAGTCCTGCGCCAGGCGCACCATGGCGTCGTAGACGCTGGCGTCCCCGTGGGGGTGGTACTTACCCAGCACGTCGCCGACGACCGTGGCGGACTTGCGGTGCTTGCGGTCCGCCGTCAGGTTGTTCTCGTGCATGGCGAACATGATGCGCCGGTGCACGGGCTTGAGGCCGTCGCGAACGTCTGGCAGGGCGCGCCCGACGATGACGCTCATGGCGTAGTCGAGGTAGGATTCCTTCAGCTCTTCACGCAGCGAACGCGGCAGGATCCGTTCGGGAGAAAGCGGGGTATCGGACACGAGGGCCTCCATCCAGGGACGAGTTGGGAAACTCCCCCAAGACGCGGGAGAGCACGTTCATTATATCATGGGAGGGTACTCCTCACGAACGGGATGGCCTCGGCCTCGGGCGGTGGGCTGGAGCCCGAGATGGCGGCCCTGGGCGGCCTTCGGGGGCTAGGCGGGCTGAACCCGGGTCGGGGCCCTAGCAGGGGAGTTGACAGCGGCCATTCGGGGTGTTATATTAAGCACATATTGATTCCCCGTTCGTTCAATGGTAGGACAGCAGACTCTGACTCTGCTTATCGTGGTTCGAATCCATGACGGGGAGCCTCGACACCCCCGGGCCTCGGCCCGGGGGTGTTTTGATTTGACACCTGCTCACCCTGCGGATTTCATGAAGGTGCCGCTCTTCAAGGAACCGTTCGTACTTCGAGGGCCTCAGCACGAACGGATTTTGGTGGGTCTCCAGGCAGCGTTTTCCCTATTTCTGAGATCCGATCACTTGGTCCGCTACAAGGTAGAACCATGCAGAACCTCATCCTCCTAGGCTTCATGGGCGCCGGCAAGTCCACCGTCGGCCGGATCGTGGCCGACCGGCTCGGCTGGAGCTTCGTCGACGTCGACACCGTCATCACGCAGGAGGCGGGGCGCAGCATCCCGGAGCTGTTCGACCTGGAAGGCGAGTACGGCTTCCGCGCCCGCGAGAAGGCGGCCCTCGCCCGCATCCTCACCGGTAGCCAGCAGGTCATCGCCCCGGGGGGCGGGGTGGTGCTGGACCCCGAGAACGTGGCAGGCATGCGCCGGTCCGGGACGGTGGTCGTCCTGCATGCCCCGCCCGAGCACCTGTGGCGCCGCGTCGAGGGCAGCAACCGTCCGCTCGCGGCCGATCGCGAGAGCTTCCTGCGCCGCTACCGCGATCGCGAGGCCTACTACGCGGCCTTCCCGATCCGCGTCTCGACCGGGCGCGGGTCGCCGGGCCTGGTGGCCGACGCCATCCTGGCACGCTGCTTCGGCTCCGCGGCGCGGGTGCAGGTGGAGCTCGGCGATCGCTCCTATCCCATCCGCGTGGCTCCCAACGCCCTCGCCTCCCTGGGCGAGGAGATGGCTCAGGTCCTGAAGCCCGGGCCGTGTCTGGTGGTCACCAACCCGACGGTCCAGCGCCTCTACGGCGAGTCGGCCAAGGCCGCCCTCGAGGCCGGGGGCTGGCGTCCGACGTTCGCGGTGGTGCCCGACTCCGAGGGGGCCAAGAGCCTAAAGGAGGCCGAGCGGCTCTACGATCAGGCCGTCGACATGCGCCTGGAGCGCCGGCACCCGATCGTGGCCCTGGGAGGCGGCGTGGTCGGGGATCTCGCGGGCTTCGTGGCCGCCACCTATCAGCGGGGCGTCCCCTTCGTCCAGGTGCCGACCACCTTGCTCGCGCAGATCGACTCGTCGGTCGGGGGCAAGGTCGCCGTCAACCACCCCCGGGGCAAGAACCTCATCGGGGCCTTCCACCAGCCCTCCCTGGTGGTGGCGGATCCGCTCACGCTGCACAGCCTGCCCGTGCGCGAGTTCAGGGGCGGCCTCGCGGAGCTCATCAAGTACGGCGTCATCCTGGACGCGGCCTTCTTCGAGCGCCTGGAGGCCGAGGTGTCGCATCTGCTGGAGCGCGGCCTCGAGGCCCTGGTGCCGGCGATCGCCCGCTCATGCGAGCTCAAGGCCCAGGTGGTCGCCGAGGACGAGCGGGAGGGTGGCCTGCGGGCCATTCTCAACTTCGGGCACACGGTCGGCCATGCGATCGAGGCCGTCACCCACTACCGCACGTACCTGCATGGCGAGGCGGTGGCCATGGGCATGGTGGCGGCGGGGGCGATCGCCCGGGAGCTCGACATGTGGAGCGCCGCCGAGCACGACCGCCTGGTGGCGTGGTTGAAGGCCGTGGGCCTGCCGATCACCTTGCCGGGGCTTCCGTTCAGAGCCCTGATGGAGGCCATGGGGCACGACAAGAAGGTCCAGGATGGTCAGTTGCGCTTCGTGCTGCCCGAGGCCATCGGCAAGGTCGTGTTGCGCTCGGACGTGCCCACGGCGGTCGTCGAGGGCGTCCTGAGGTCGCTCTCCCGGTAAGACGAAGCCCCCTGGGCCACGCCCAGGGGGCTTTCATGTCCGGCCGACTATTCCTCGGCAACCTTGTGGGTCCTGCTCTTGCGACCGATCTGCGAGTAGTAGTCGATCCCGCGCGTCTGCTTCAGGGTCTGCCCACCCTTGCGCCCGATCTGGGCGAAGTGGGCCTCGCCGTGCTTCTTATACGTCGACGATCCGCCCTTGCGGCCGATCTGAGCGAAGAACTCGCTGCCACGCTCAGCCTTGACCGCAAGACCACCGCGCCGTCCGGCCTCGACCTGACGGGGATCGCCCTTCTTGGGACCCGGTTTCTTGCCAGCCATGGTGTTTCCTCCTTACTTCCCCTCGTTCCTGCGACCGACGCTTGCCGGTTACACCTTATTGACAGCTAGCATAGCCAAAAAGTTCCGTCCAAGGTGGCCTTATTGGTTGACCGAGGGTTAAGGGGTTATGTCATTTCCAGCCAGACGGCCCCTTTGCGCGGAGTTGGGTCCTAGCAAGAGGCCCCGGGGCATTGCCCCGGGGCCTCTCGGCGTTAGCGGTACACCCGGTAGTCGATCTCCGGGAAGATGTTATCCAGGTACTCGCACTTGCTCAGCCAGTCCTCGTCCACGCTGCCGCTCTTGATCTCGTCGTAGAGCTTGTTGAAGCGGTTGATGTGGCTCTTGGTCCGCTTGACGGCGTACTCGACCATGGTGCCGGTCTTCATGATGAAGGCCCAGTCCGAGCTCTGCGCGAGCAAGAGCTCCCGGGCGCACTGGTTGAGCGCCCGCTGGGTAACGCCGTTACCGTTGGCGTTGTAGCTGCGAGCCAACTCGACCATGCGCTCGGCCGCCACGTGCAGGTGGGGATAGATCCAGTCGTTGGTCTCGTTGAGCCAGAACTCGGCGTAGCCCTTGTCGCCCCAGCTCGAGTAGGAGGGGGTGGCCACCTGCTGGGTCGGGTTGTTTTCGAGGTACTCGGCCGGCGTGGTCATCTGGAACACGTTCTGGTCGTGCACCGACTTGCGGATCATGTAGTCGAGGAACCAGGGGCCCTCGAACCACCAGTGACCGTAGAGCTCGGCGTCGTAGGGCGAGATCACGATGGGTGGACGGCCCATGACGCCGAACAGGTGCTCGATCTGCTTCTCGCGGTTGAACATGAAGTTGCCCGCGTGATCGGCCGCCCGCTGGCGCGCCCAGTAGGGGTCATAGGGCTGCTTTTGGTCGGTCTTGCCCGTGATGCGGTAGTACTTGATGCCCGTGTTCTTGCGGGTGCCGTCCGGCTGGACGTAGGGCCCGATGTAGTCCAGGTCCAGATCGTAGCCGATGTCGCGGTAGAACTCGCGGTAGATAGGATCACCCGGGTAGCCCTCGATGGAGCTCCAGACCTGCTTGGACGACTCCTGGTCGCGGGCGAACGCCGCCACCCCGGAGTTCGGGCAGTAGATGGGGGCGAACCCGCCGTAGCGCGGGCGCGGCGTGGCGTTGAGCACGCCGTGGGTGTCCGTGAAGAAGTAGCGGATCCCCGCTTCCTTGAGGTACTGGTCGACGCCGGGGTAGTAGCCGCACTCGGGCAGCCAGATGCCGCGGGGCTTGCGGCCGAAGTGCCGCTCGTAGGAGTTGGCGGCGACGTGGATCTGGGCGCGGACCGCCTGCGGGGTGATCTGCATCAGGGGCAGGAAGCCGTGGGTCGCGCCGCAGGTGACGACCTCGAGCACGCCCATGTCCTGGAACTTCTTGAAGGCGTTGATGAGGTTGCAGTTGTACTTGTCGACGAAGACGTGCCGGGTCCGGCGGAAGTGGTCCAGGTACCACCGGGCCAGGTAGTTGAAGTGGCCGTCGAAGCGCGTGCGCTCGACTTCCTTCTCCGCCAGCTCGATGAGCTCGTCGATGTGGTGGACGTAGCGACTCTGCAAGAGCGGGTCGGCGAGCATCGAGACCAGGGGCGGGGTCATGGTCATCGTCATGCGGAAGTCGATGCCGTCCGCCAAGAGCCCGTCGTAGACCTCGATGAGGGGGATGTAGGTCTCGGTGATGGCTTCGTAGAGCCAGTCTTCCTCGAGGAAGTAGCTGTACTCGGGGTGGCGCACGAACGGCAGGTGTGCGTGCAGCACCATCGCGAGGTATCCAATGGCCATAAATCTGGTTCCTTTCGCGCCGCCGGACTACTGGTCCACCTGCGTGTCGCGCGAGACAGTGATCGTGATCCCGCGCTCCATGTCGCCATCGGCGTTGACCGCGTGGATGGGAATGGGGTGGATCCCGTTGGGAAGCGCAAAGCGCAGCGTGAAGCTACCGTCGGGCCGCAGCTGGATCGCCTGGCCGCGCACCGTGACCTTGGCATCGGGCTCGGTGGCGCCGTAGACGATGAGCTCGCAGTCGGCCACCAGCCAGAAGTCCTTGTTCTGGCCTTCGGGCCGGGGGGCGAACTCGGCCGAGGACGGCATGGCCCAGCTGCTCAGGGACGCCGAGCTCGGGGCGCCGCGCATGTTGCGCATGTCGCCGTACTTGGGGAGGTCCGCCGACCAGTAGGACGGTCCGCGCAGCGACTCGTGGTACATCTGGACGCTGATGTCTCCCGAGGGACGCTCGGCCGGCACGTTCTCCTGAACGAAGCCCGGCTCGGCAGGGCTCGGGGTGGGCACCGCGGGGGCTGCGGCGCCGGTCGGGCGGACGGCCTCCTCGAGGGGCTTGTGGTAGTCGATGGCGACGAAGCGATCGGCGACCACGTCCGACATGCGAGAGCGCGGCGTGGCGCCGGCGTTGGAGGTGACGAGCGGCAGGAAGTACTTGTCCGCGCGCAGGTAGCCGATCTGGTAGAGGTAGGTGCGGCCGTCGGTGGGCACGTTGAAGTACCACACGCGCTGGCCTTCGAACGGCATGACGATGTCGAAGCTGTAGTGCGAGTTCTTCCCGTCGAACACGAGGTCCGTGACGTCGTGGACGCGCAGCACCATGCGCTGGCCGCCTTCCTGGCGGGCGCGCAGGACGGTCTCGACGCTCAGGTCCCAGTAGCCGTAGACCCAGAAGGGGTCGCGGACCAGGAGCACGGCGCGATCGCGGTTGTACCCGACAGGCAGCGCCTGGGGCAGCTCTTCGTCGATCAGCAGCTCGGGCTTGGTCCAGGTCTTCTTGAGGGGCGGGCCCTTGGGCTGTTCGCTTTCCTCGGCCGCTTCTTCTTCCGCGGTCTCGGCGACGC
>DATNQJ010000163.1:0-7458 GCA_036704085.1 Stenomitos sp. | reverse complement strand
CGGGCCCAGGAAAACCATGTGGCGCTCGTCCTGCTCGGCTACCTGTTCGTGCTCAGCCAAGCCCGGCCCCGCGAGACCGCTGGGGCGGTCATCGGTCGGGTCAAGAGCGCTCATACGGTTGTCGCTGACGTCCGTTCCACTCAAAGGATACGTCCTATCGAGTTGGAGCGACGGAACCGGAGGCAAACGTCGCGCCCTGCTACCCGTTCAACCTATGCTGCGTAACTCGTGTCCCGCAGCCAGTGGCCGCGGGACTATCAAGTTTTATCGAACTCCCAAAATATGACCCAGGAAGCCCCAGCGATCGCTCGCTTCCTCAATCAGCTTCGAGGTCGGCTTACCCGCCCCGTGCCCGGCCTTGGTCTCGATCCGGATGAGCACCGGGGCCGAGCCGCCCTGAGCAGCCTGCAGAGCCGCCGCGAACTTGAAGCTGTGCGCCGGGTAGACGCGGTCGTCATGGTCCGCGGTCAGGATCATCGTCGCAGGGTACTTGGTCCCCTTCTTCACGTTGTGAAGCGGCGAATACTTGTAGAGCGCCTTGAACTCCTCGGCGTCATCCGACGTCCCGTAGTCCGACGCCCAGGCCCAGCCGATGGTGAACTTCTGGTAGCGGAGCATGTCGAGCACGCCCACCGCCGGTAACGCCGCCGCAAAGAGGTCCGGACGCTGGGTCAGGCAGGCGCCGACCAACAGGCCGCCGTTGCTGCCGCCCCCGATGGCGAGCTTCGAGGAAGAGGTGTACTTGTTGGCGATGAGCCAATCGGCCGCCGAGATGAAGTCGTCGAAGACGTTCTGCTTATGCAGCTTCGTGCCGGCCAGGTGCCAGTCCTCGCCGTACTCGCCGCCGCCCCGGAGGTTGGGCACCGCGTAGATGCCGCCCATCTCCATCCACACCAGGTTGCTCACCGAGAAGCCGGGGGTCAAAGAGACGTTGAAGCCGCCGTACCCGTACAGGTAGGTCGGGTTCGTGCCGTCGAGCTTGATCCCCTTCTTGTGGACGATGAACATTGGAACTTTCGTCCCATCCTTGCTCTTGTAGAAGACCTGCTCCGTCACGTATTCCGCGGGGTTGAAGTCCACCTTGGCCTCGCGGTAGACCGTGCTCTTGCCGGTCGTCACGTCATAGCGATAGATGGTCCCCGGCGTGGTAAAGCCCGTGAACGAGTAAAAGGTCTCGGTATCCTTGCGCTTGCCACTGAAGCCACCCGCCGTGCCGATGCCCGGCAGCTCCACGTCCCGCACGAACTTGCCCTTCAGGTCGTAGACCTTGATGGCCGTCTTCGCGTCCTGCAGGTAAATGGCGACGAACTTGTCATTCAGGACGTTCACGCCCTCGAGGTTGTCCTTGGTCTGGGGGATGAGCTCCTTCCAGTTCGCCTTCTCGGGGTGACGGATGTCGATGGCGACCACGCGGCTGCGCGGCGCATCGAGCGTCGTGTGGAACCAGAACACCGGGCCGTCGTTGTTGATGAACCCGTAGGCCGCGTCGAAGTCGTCCAAGAGAGGCACGACCTGGGCCTTGGGATCCGTGAGGTCCTTGTAGTAGATGCGGTTCTTGTTCTCGGTGCCCTGGCTGATGTAGATGACGAGGTAACGGCCGTCCTCGGTGACCTCGCCGTGGAACCCCCACTCCTTGTGGTCCTTGCGCTCGTAGACGAGCACGTCCTCGGACTGGGGCGTGCCCACCTTGTGGAAGTAGAGCTTCTGGTAGTAGTTCACTTCCTTGAGGTTGTCACCCTTGGGCTCGTCGTAGCGGCTGTAGTAGAAGCCCGTGCCGTCCTTGTTCCAGGACGCCCCCGAGAACTTGGACCACTGGATGTCATCCGTCAGATCCTGGCCCGTCTCGACGTCCCGGACCTTCCACTCCTGCCAGTCGGAGCCCGACCGCGAGATGGAGTAGGCCATCTGCTTGCCGTCATGGCTGATGCTCACGCCCGAGAGGGCCACCGTGCCGTCCGCCGAAAGCTTGTTGGGGTCGATGAGGACCCTGGGCGTCTCGTCCAGGCTCTTGATCGTGTAGAGGACGCTCTGATTCTGCAGGCCGTCGTTCTTGTAGAAGAAGTAGCGCCCGCCCTCGCGGAAGGGCACGCCGTAACGCTCGTAGTTCCAGAGCTTGGTGAGGCGCTCCTTGATCGTCTGGCGCTGGGGGATCTGGTTCAGGTAGCCGAAGGTCACCTTGTTCTCGGCCTCGATCCAGGCCTTGGTCTCGGGCGAATCGGGGTCCTCCAGCCAGCGGTAGGGGTCCGCCACCTTCACGCCATGGTAGTCATCCACTTGATCGACAGTCTTGGTTTCCGGATACATAAGCTTTCCATTGTGAGCCAGCGCGCCGGGCATCGGGGCCATCAAAGCCGCCACGGCACTGAGCGCGACCAGGGTGCGAGGGGTGAAGAAGCGCATGAGTCCCCTTCCTGACAATGCCACGGCCTAGGCCGTGGCAAACTCCATTCGACGGTTGGTGAAGGTGGCGAAGCCCTTGACGCCGAGGGCGCGCAAGAGGTCCAGGGCCTGCGGGTACAGGGCCCCCACGTCCTCGGGACGGTGAGCGTCCGAGTTGAGCACCAGGGGCACGTCGGCCGCCACGAGCATCGGCAGCCACTCGGGCGCCGGGTAGATCTCCTGGACCGGCTTGCGCCAGCCCGCCGTGCTCACCTCGAGCGCGAGGCCCGACTGCTTGATCTTGGGCGTGAGGCGCTCGTACCAGGTCCTCGCCACCTCGGGGGCCTTGAAGCCGAAGACCTTGATGACGTCCGCGTGCCCGATGATGTCCACGCAGTTCGAGTCGATCATGGTCTCGAGGATGGAGAAGTAGGTCTCGTAGACGTCCTCGACCCGGTTCTGCTCCCACTGGTCGCGCATCTCGTCCAGGTCGAAGCCGAAGCCGCCCAGCCAGTGCACCGACCCGATGGCGTAGTCGAAGGGGTAGGACGCGAGGAAGTCGCGCATGGCCTCGGCGTTCTCCGGCATGAAGTCCATCTCGATGCCGATCTTGACCTTGATGCCCTGCTTGCGGGCGCTCTGGAGCAGGCCGAGGTACTCGTCGAGGTTCTCGGTCTTGCGCTTCTCGACCCAGGGGTTGGAGAGCAGGTGGCGGGTCTGCTCGAAGCGGTAGGCATGCTCCGAGATACCGAGCTCGGTGACGCCGGCCTTCTGGGCCTGGGCGACGAACTTCTCCAGCCACTCCAGGGTGTAAGGCCCACGCTCCACGTGGACGTGGTAGTCGGTGATGGGGCCGCGCATGCGCACTCCCTTCCAGTCATGCAGGGGCAGAACGGAAGCATTATACCCGCAGCCTCGCATTCAAGCAGGCGTTCGATCCGCCTGGCGAAAAAGCGACTCGAGGTCGGGCACCGGAAGGCGATCGCCGACCTCGCCGAGCGCTTTTACGATTCGCCGGGATGACGGACCATTACAGGCTCACCCACATGCTCACCGTGCTCTAAGTCAGCCGGGTCTTGGTGTAGGTCCAGAAGGGCGACCAGTTACCGATCGTGGAGGCGTTGGCATTCAGGGCCTTGCGGGCTGTCGCCTCGTCCGTGAACAACTTGCACCGCTCGAACTGCTCGGGCATGAGGATCAGCCCGGACATGACGTCCTCGTAGGTGCCGTCTTCCCGCTTCACGATGCTCACCTCGCGGATGGTGCCGTCGAACAGCATGTAGTGAGTCATTTCCGTGCTCCTTTTCTCTCGTGACCCGAGTCTTCAGGTCTTCGGTCGTTCCAACTTCCTGGCGCTAGGCCATGATCGTCACCCGGCAGCCCAGCTCGTGCAGGCGCGTCACGATGGCGTCCAGGTGGGGACGATCGCGCGTCTCCAGCTCGAGCTCGATGCCCGTCATGCCGAGCGGCACCTCGGCGCTCACCCGGTGATGCGTGACCTCGATCAGGTTGCCGCGCAGCTCGGCGATGGCCTCCAGCACCCGGACTAGCCCCCCCGGGGTGTCCTCGACCACCGTCAGGAGGCGGGCGTAGCGATCGCTCTTGAGCATCTGCCGGGAAATCAAGGTGCTCAGCAGCTTCGGGTCGATGTTGCCACCGGAGAGGACGACGCCCGTGAGTGCTCCCGGCCTCACCTTGCCGTGCAACAGGGCCGCGAGCGCCGCAGCACCCGCTCCTTCGAGGACCAGCTTCAGGCGCTCGAGGGCGAGCACGATGGTCTCGGCGATCGCCTCGTCGCTGACCGTGACCATCTCGTCCACGTAGCGCTCCAGGTACCGGAGGGTCCGCTCGCTCGGATACTTGATGGCGATGCCGTCGGCGATGGTACGGCCCATGGGCAGGGCGACCAGCTCGTGCCGCCGCCAGGCCTCGACCATGCTCGCCGCTGCCTCCGCCTGCACCCCGATGACGCGGAGGTTGGGGTTGGACTCCTTGAGGGCGATCGCCATGCCGCTGATGAGGCCACCACCCCCGACCGGCACGATCACCGTGTCGAGGTCCGGGCGATCCTCGAGCATCTCGAGGGCGATCGTCCCCTGCCCCGTGATGATGTCGTCGTGGTCGAAGGCGCTGACGTAGACGCCGCCATGCGCTTTCCCGTATTCCTGGGCCGCCTGCACGGCCTCGTCGAACGTGTTGCCGACCAGCCGCACCTCGGCGCCGTAGGCCGTGGTGGCCTGCACCTTGGCCAGGGACGCCGTCTCCGGCATGAAGACCAGGGCCCGCATCCCCGTGAGGCTCGAGGCCAGGGCAATGCCCTGGGCGTGGTTGCCGGCCGACGCCGTGACGACCAGGCCACCCGGGTTCGTGCGCGCCAGGCGATTCAGACAGTGAAAGGCCCCGCGCACTTTGAAGGAACCCGTGCGCTGGAGGTTCTCGGCCTTGAGCAGAACCGGGGCACCGACCATGCGATTCATGGTGCGCGAGGTCAGGAGCGGCGTGCGATTCACGGCGGAGCGCAGCTCCTGGTGCGCAGCCTGGATATCGGCCAGTGTGACGGTGCTCATGGGTCCCTCCCGGTGATGATCCCTCAACTAGGTTACATAATTTTGCGTCCGGCCACCATGAGGTGGCTCAGGTTCGCCCAATATGAGCTATCTCATCGGCTAATGAAGGCGGGAGGCCTATCCTGAGAGTCAGCCTCACATGATCTCAAGGGAGACTTTCCATGACTATGACCACCACCGACCTGACGACCGCGTCCGTTCCGGAGCTGACCGCGCACATCCGCGAGACGCATCATGAGTACCTGCGCAAGCTCCTGCCCCGCTTGCAGTTCCTCGTGAACAAGATCCGCGACGTGCACGGCGGCCATCACCCCGAGCTGGCCGAGGTCGCCACGATCTTCAATGCCTTCGTCCAGGAGATGAGCGAGCACATCGACCAGGAAGAGGAGCTCTTCTTCCCCAAGTGCGAGGAGCTCGCCGCGGGCGGAAGCGATGAACTCAAGGCCTTCGTCCGCGAGAAGATCGCGCACCACACGGCCAAGCACGAGAGCCTGGCGAACGCGTTCGTCGAGATGCGGCGCCTCAGCAAGGACTTCGCGGTCCCCGAGGACGGCTGCAGCACGTACCAGATGACCTACGAGAAGCTGGTCGAGCTGGAAACGGACACCCAGCAGCACCTGAGCAAGGAGAACGACCTCCTGATCGGCCGCATGAAGGCCCTGGTCTAGATCCACGAAAACGGCCGCCCCGCGAAGTCTCGCGGGGCGGCCGTTTCGTATTGAATCCGTCGGGCCTAGAGCTTGGCGAGGGCGGCCACGATCTCGTTCAGGTCGGCGTTGGCGTCCTGGCAGGCCTGGGCCAGGGAGCGATGCTCGCCGCAGCAAGTGTCGAGCAGGTGCGCGTTGAACACGTCGATCGACTTGGGCAGGCCCTTGAGGAGTTCGTGCAGGGTCTGCTCGGCGTAGGGTTTGGTCGTCATCTTCTTCTCCTTGCTAATCCAGAGTCTTCCAGAGGTTGGTGATGAACAGTCCGGCCGCCACCACCTGGAGCACGCCGAAGACGGCGAGGGCATAGCTGCCCCTGGCGCCCCACAACGTGTAGAACGGCATCGTCACCGCCATCCCCACCAGGGCGACGTTCGCGAGATAAAGGTGACAGCGAGCCATGCGCTGGCTGAACAGGGGGCGGCCCTTGAAGCGCGGGAGGACGTGGTAGGCGATGCCGTACACGAACATGGCCATGAAGCCCAGGAGGTTGAGGTGCGCGTGGATCGGCTTCAGGAGGTACACCCAATCCGGGCGCAGGGCCATGGTGATGCCCATGAGGATCCCCGTGCCGAAGTACACGAGGGCGGCGCGTATGAACCAGATGGTCTCAAAACTCATTGTGTCTCGTCATTCATCTTGTGTGCCCCGCGACCCTGCGGCCGCGTGGCCATGCCAACCCTTTCAGGCTACGCCGAGTAGGGCCCCAGCCCAATGAGCTAGCTCAACCAGGCCGAAATTCCCTCGTGATGTATGTCGGCGCCGTGCCGGGTAAGAAGGTGACATGAAAGCCCTGATAGCCCCATTGTTCGCCCTCTCGACGCTGCTTGCCGCCGTTCCGGCGGGCGGAGCGCCTGAGGTCGCCCCTTACTTCGAGACCTCCACGGTCGCTCCGGGTTTCCTGCCGCGCACCACCCCCGCGGCGGTCGGGCTCGATGCCCAGCGCCTGGGAGCCCTCGTCGACGGGGCGCGGCTCGCGAACTCGGACGCGCTCATCGTCCTCAAGGACGGCAAGGTCGTCGTGGAGCGCTACTTCGACCAGCCGGTGGGGCCCATTGCCTGCATGTCCATCACCAAGGCGGTGTCGAGCCTCGCCATCCTGAAGCTCTTGGACGAAGGGAAGATCCGGTCCCTGGAAGAGCCGCTCACCACATGGTTCCCCGAGTGGCAGCCGGATCCCCTGAAGGCCCGCATCACGCTGCGCCAGGTGCTGACGCACACCTCGGGCCTCGGCCACTCGATGCTGGGCTCCGAGTTGTACCGGAACGACGACATGCTGGCCTTTGCCAAGGGCCTCCCGGCCGAGCACGAGCCCGGCAGCAAGTGGGAGTACAACAACGCGGCGGCCATGCTGCTCGCGGGCATCGTCAAGGCGGCCTCTGGGCGCCCCATCGATGACTACCTGCAAGACAAGCTCTTCCTGCCGCTCGGGATCGTCGACTGGACGTGGCACCGGGACAGGGCCGGCAATCCCGATACCTTCGGGGGCTTGGCCCTGCGGCCGCGCGACCTCGCCCGGATCGGGCAGCTCATGCTCGACCAGGGACGGTGGCAGGGCCGACAGGTCCTGAGCATCCGCTCGGTGACCGAGGCGACGGCTCCGGCTCAGCGGCTCTTTCAGCACCAGGCCCTGATCTGGATGCTGCATTACCCGGATGGCTACCTCATGCAGACCGAAGCGGGGCTCGCTGCCCTGAAGGCAGCGGGCTTCGAGGCGAGCGGCAAGCTGGCCTCCCTGACCGGGCAACGCTTTCCGTTCGGGATGGGGTATCTCAACCGCGCCAAGGAGTTGCTCACGGCGACCGAGT
>DATNQJ010000162.1:0-24732 GCA_036704085.1 Stenomitos sp. | reverse complement strand
GAGCCCCCGACGACGGCAGCCCGGCCGTCTTCACCGGTGGCGACCTGACGCAGAGCCCCGAGTACAAGGTGTACGAGGCCGAAGTGGGCCTGACACGCGCCAAGCAGGCCCTCGACGCCGCCACCCAGGCGGCCAAGGCCGAGCTCGCAGCGCTCGCAACACTGGCCAACCGGGTCCAGTTCACCCAGGGCGGAGAAGTCGATGCGCTCGCCCCCGAGCAGCGCAAGAAGACCTTCGACAGCTATCTCACCAAGGCCCAGGCCTCCCTCGGGACGGTCCCACCCAACGTGGAGGCCTATCGGTCGTATCTGAGCTCGGCTCTGACGGTCTTCAACCCGACGACCGAGGCCCAGAAGCGCTATTACGGTCCGACGGTGCCCGGCCCCGAGTCGAGCGACATCGTGGCCAAACTGCGCTCGCTGATCACGGGGTCCGGCTACAAGGGAGACGCCGCCACCAACCCGGGCAGCCTCTTTGCCCTGCGGGGGAACGTCATCGAGGCGCAATCGAAGCTCGATACCCTCAAGAATCCGGCGGCCCAGGCGCAACTGGTCCAGCTGAAGGCGGCCGAGGCCGACAAGGCCCAGACCGAGGCCGCGGCCCTGCGCGATCGCTACCAGGCCGTGCGGACCGAAACCCTGACGCAGGTCGCCACCTTCGAATCGAGCACGCGGACGCAGCTCACCTCCCTCATGGCCCAGTACACCAACCAGCCCGAGGTGGTCAAAGCCCTGGGCGAGGCGCTCAAGCTGCTCGCGGGGGCCGCGGATGCCTGCCGAGTCGCCGAGTACGGTCAATCCAAGCAGTTCCTCGACAAGCTCAAGCAAACCCTCAAGGGCGTGCCGGGGGTGGACCTCAAGGGAATCGACGCCATGGCCCAGCGCGTGGGGCAGACGCAGCAGGCGGCGACCCTGTCCTGGACGGCCACCAACAAGGCGAGCCGCCTGGCCCAGGAGTACGAGCGCATGCGCGCCGGATACCAGAAGGCGATGGCCTGAGCATGGTGGGCCGGGTCTAGACGGTCGCGGGTGCGAAGGGCTTCAAGCACGCCCGTTCGGAGAAGTTCCGCCCCCCTGGCGAGCGCCAGGGGGGCGGTGCTTTAGTTGGCGATGCGCTTCGGCGGGCTCGCCAGGTAGAGGTCAAGACAAGGGCCGCAGAGCTTGATGGCGGGGATGGCTTGTTCCAATGGGCGCTCGCAGTGGGGACAGCGCTCCCGACGGACCTTGGGCAGCAGGTACTCGGCGTGCGCCAGATAAGCATTCATCGAGAGGGCGGACGCATGAGCGGCCCCTTCGACACTGTGCACGGCGTCGTTCGGCGTCAACTCGTGAGGGTCGACGCGAGGTGCGACAAGGGGATGGGTCCGCTGATCCATGGAACACCTCCGGTGGGAGTCCCGGGCGCCGGGAAAGACGAAAGCAAGGCCTTGTATGTCTGACGATAAAGGCACCGGGTCCCCGTTTCCACGCCGATTCTTTCGGTAAAGTCCGCTTATTTTTAGGTCTTGGGGCGTCGGAGCTCGCTCACGGCCGGAGCTCGGGAGTGCATGGCCCCTTCCGGATGGGTATGATCCAAGCGAGGGAGGGATGCCATGCGCCTAACGGGGACTGATCTCACGTCAGCGGGGCCGGCGAAGGTCGGACAGCCTGCCAGGAAGCCGGAGAGCACCGAGCCGTTGCAGGTCGCTCCCCACTACGACTACTCCAAGCCCCACCAGGACATCCCCGGGACGCGCGTCGCCATCGATTTGAAGCGCCTCCTCAAGGGCCCCGGCATTCCGCTCGGCGTGCTGGACAAGGAAGGGCGGCTGGGCGAGTACCGGCGCACCAACGACCTGCCCCTCGAGGGCGGCATTCGCGTCGAGCATGGCAAGCCCCAGGTGGTGGACGTTCCACGTCCGGACGGCACCCAGCACGACTGGGATCCGTACGAGTTCATGCCGCGCTTCGTCTTCGATCCCAAGGAGGATGCGTTTCCGGTCGATCCGGCCTTCGACGGCGATGCGGACCTGAACAACAATGCGCCGACCGTCCCGAACGCGCCCGGCTTCCATTATCAGGACGGGAAGATCGGGGGGAGTCAGAACCTGAACGGGGCCTTCGTCGTGTCGAAGAAGGGCGACTACACGGTCCTCACCTACAGCTTCTACTTCCCGACCAACAAGGCCGGCCACTACCACACGAAGGACTGGAGCATCGCCCAGGTCTACCTCAAGCCCGACAAGACGGGCAAGCTCAAGCCCGAGTTCCTCTACACCAGCTGGCACCATGGCGGCACGCTCGCCAAATGGGACGACCTCAAGAAGGATGAGCAAGGGCGCCCGGTGATCGAGGTGGGTCGTGGCAGCCATGCGCTGTTCGCGCTCGGCAAGGACCAAGCGATCCCGAAGGGGGGGCTGCAGATCCGCGGGGACGGGTCGGCCCAGCTGAACGGGGCCGATGTTCCCTATCGCCTCTCCTATGACGCGTTCCAGGGCAACGTGAAGGCAGACCGGCACCTCCAGCCGGATCAGGATGCGTTCAAGGCCCGGCTCATCACGATGCGCTACGGCGAGGTGGGCCTGGACCCGATCTTGCCGTCCGTCTTCGAGCATGAGGGCGGCCTGCTGCAGTCGACGATCGATCAAGCGGAGCGTCAGGCCGAGCGCCTCCAGCACCAACACGAGGGGATCCTGGGCTGGCTGAAACAGGGCCTCTCGACCGTGAAGGGCTGGTTCTCCTAGCGGCGATCCGCCACGGGCTTTTTTTAGGAGAAATTAATTTCATCATAAGAACCCTCCCTGCCATCCGCTCGATAACACCTCTTGTACAGGCGCTGTTCGTAGCGGAAACGTGGCAAACAAGGGGGTCCCTATGTCGCTAGTCTCTTGGGAGCAGAAGGCCGCCTCCAGCATGTGGAAGGCGGGGGCTGATAAGATCGGTGCCAAGGCGGAACGGGTGGCGCTCGAGCGGCTTCCCTTCAGTGCCGAGAACGTGAAGGCCCTTCAGGAGAAGGCCGCCAAGGACCAGCTGCCGTCCGTGGTGGCGAAGATGGGGAACGACACCCTGCTGCTCTCGAGCCCTGACCTGGTGACCAAATCGCGCCTCGGCCGCAGTGAGCTGCCCGCCATCGCGGAGGGCTCGGAGATCTCCGTCGACGGAGCCCTGGCCCAGGTGCTGCACACGGACGACGGCTTCAGCGAGATCGATGCCAGCGCCGTCACGGTGGCCGTCCTCGACACCGGCATGGACACCGGGCACGAGGCCTTCAAGGATCGCGTGGTCAGCCCCTTCAACGCCATCGACGGCTCGAGCGACGTCACGGACCGGGTCGGGCACGGCACCTTCGTGTCGGGCATCGTCGGCGGAGCCAAGGAGGGCGTCGCCCCCAGCGTCAAGCTGATGCCCGTCAAGGTGACGGACGATTCCGGCAACATGAACCCGCGCTTCGTCGCCAAGGGCATCTACCACGCGGTCGACAACGGCGCCAAGGTCATCAACATGAGCCTCGGAGGCCCTGCCCCCAAGAAGTTGACCGCCGAAGGCGCCGCGGAGCTCGCGGAGTTCGAGAAGGCCGTGAAGTACGCCCAGGACAAGAACGTCGTGCTGGTCTCGGTTTCGGGCAACGACGGCGCCAAGAACCTGCCCTACTTCCCCAGCGACTTCGCGGGCATCCTCGACGTGGGGGCCGTCGAGCGCAACGGCGACTCCGTCCGGCGTCCCATGTACTCGAACTACGGCGATCGCCTCGATCTCGTGGCGCCCGGGAAGGCCCAGGCCGCCGTTCCCGGGGGTGGCATGCGGGAAGAAAGCGGGACCTCCGTCTCCGCTCCCCACGTGGCGGGCGCCGCGGCCCTCGTCTTCGCCAAGCATCCCGACTGGAACGCCGAGCAGGTCTCCGAGCACCTGAAGCGGGCGGTCAACGACATCGGCGCCCCGGGCAAGGATCCCAGCTTCGGCTTCGGGGAGCTCAACCTCTTCAAGGCCGCCTATGGCCATGACCTGCCGGCCGTCCCGAACGCCGCCCCCCAGAAGGGACTGGGTGCCTGGCTGCGTGAAAAGACCGGCCTGGGCTAGTCAGGGGGAGGGCGCAAGTTAACCGTTCCTTTCCCTTAGCTTAGCCATCCCTTTATCGAATCTCCGGGCGCGCGCCGGATGAGAAGCATGTCACCCGTGAGCCGAGGTGCCTATGCCGACCATCAATCCGAACCGCGCTGGTAACCCCTCTCCTTCCTACAAGCAACTCCTCGCCCAGCTCCAGGGCGTCGCCGCGCCGGCCGCCGGGACCTCCCCCCAGCCGCCGGCCGGCGACGTCTACCTCAGCTCCCGAGTCACGGCAGGTGGCGGCCCTTCGGCGTCCCTGCAAAGCGGCGCAAGCCTGGTGAGACAGGGCCTCCGGGGCCTGTTCGATCGCATCGTCGGGTGGCTGAAGGCGCACAATCCCTTTCACCCGTCGCCGCCGGCCGCCCCCCGGACCCATACAGTGCGGCAAGGGGAAACGCTGTCCTCGATCGCCCGGGACGAGCTGGGGGACGCCAACCGCTGGAGCGAGATCTACGAGCTCAATCGGGACAAGATTGCCAACCCCAACCTGATCTATCCGGGACAGGTGCTCACCTTGCCCGGAGGAGCATCGCCTGCTCAACCGCCCTCCTACGGGGAGCCGTGGCAGCCCGGTCCGGGCGAGCTCCAGGGCGCCGACACCTCGCACTGGCAAACGGATGCGGAGTTCAATTCATCGATCCAGGGCGCCAAGTGGACGGCCATCAAGGCGAGCCAGGGCACCGGCTACACCGATCCCACGTTCCAGGCGCGCTGGGCCCAGCTCGGTCAGAAGATTCAGGACGGCTCCATGAAGCTGCGCATGGCCTACTGCTACCTCGATTCGGGCGACGGTGCGGCCCAGGCCAAGCACTTCCTGGACGTGGTGGGCGTCCATGGCCGCCTGCCGGCGGGCACGCGGCTGGCATTGGACTGGGAAGGAGCGGCGCTCAACTCCCCCCAGACGCTGAAGGACGCGGCGAACTACGTCCACCAGGTCACCGGCCTGTGGCCCGTGATCTACGTGCAGGGTAGCAAGCTCTCGGTGGCCCAGAGTGCCGTTCCCGACGCCCCCTTCTGGGAAGCGGCATGGAGCGCGGACATCAATCGGAACGTGGCGTTCTTCCAGTACAGCAATGGCCCGGTCTACGACCACGATGTCTTCAATGGTAACCAGGCAGCGCTGGAGCGCTTCGCCGGCTGGGCCTAACAGCAGCCGGCTCAGAACGCCCCCACCCTGGTGAGGGCTCGAGACCAAGATCGCCCAGAGGTTTGCACCTCTGGGCGATCGCGGTGACGAAATCAGCCCCGGCGGCTTACTTGTGCCGCGTTTGCTGGTGCAGGCTTCTCAGGGCCTTGACCAGATCCTGGTCGCTGCCCGCCTCGGCCAGGTCCTCCAGGGAAACCATGCCAACCAGGTTGCCGTTGTCCATCACCGGGAGCCGGCGAATGTTGTTCTGGAGCATCAGCTGGATGGCCTGTTCCACGGTGGCGTTGCTTTGAATGGTGGTCGGCGTCTTGCTCATGAAGTCCTTGACCGGTCGATTGATGTCGCCCTTGGCCACCGCATTGATGGCGATGTCCCGGTCGGTCAAGACCCCGACCAAGCGTCCATTCTCCTCGATCGGCAAGACCCCGATGTTTTCCTGGCGCATCTTCTGGGCCGCTTCGGGCAGCATCGTCACGGAGGTGACCTTCACGACGTTCTTGCTCATCAGTTCGTTGATCTTCTTCATGGCAACCTCTTGCAATAGGGGGGACAAGCAAGCCTATTAAACAAAGTTGCGTCCCCACATCACAGAGTGAACCGCCGAAAGTCTTTAGCCCCAGTACCCTAGAAGGGCTTGGGAACCACCCGTCCGGTTCAAACATGGCTGCAACGCAAGCGGATGCTGGCCTACCGAGCAACGCGTCGCTAGGACTCTTGAAGGCTGGCCAGATCGATCACGAAGCGATAGCGCACGTCGCCCTTCATCATGCGCTCGTAGGCCTCGTTGATCCGCTGGATGGGGATCACCTCCACGTCGGCGGCCACCCCCTGCTCGGCGCAGAAATCGAGCATCTCCTGCGTCTCGCGGATGCCGCCGATCAGCGAGCCCGCGAGGCGCCGCCGCTTCATGATCAACGAGGAGGCCTCCAGCGGCGAGGGGTCGGGCAGCCCCACCAGCACCATGGTCCCATCGCGCCCCAGGAGGCCGAGGTAGTCGACGTAGGCGTGCTGGGCCGACACGGTGTCGAGGATGAAGTCGAAGCGCCCCGCATGCTGCCTGAAAGCCGCCGGGTCCCGGGTCGAGACGAAATCGTCGGCCCCCAGGCGCAGCGCGTCGTCCCGCTTGCTCGGCGAGTGGCTCAAGACCGTGACGTGTGCGCCCATGGCCTTGGCGAGCTTGACCCCCATGTGGCCAAGACCGCCCAGGCCGACCACGGCGACGCGATCGCCCGGCTTGACCCCGAAGTGTCGCAAGGGCGAGTAGGTAGTGATGCCCGCGCAGAGCAGCGGTGCCGCCCGGTCGAGCGGGAGGCTCTCGGGCACCCGCAGGACGTAGTCCTCATTCACGGTGATACGGGTCGAGTAGCCGCCGTAGGTCGGCGTCTTGCTGCCCCGTTCGTAGCTGTTGTAGGTGGCGGTCATCCCCTTCTCGCAGTACTGCTCCTCGCCGGCCTCGCAGGCCTCGCAGGTCCGGCAGGAGTCGACGAAACAGCCCACGCCCACGGTGTCACCGACCTTCCACTTCGTGACCTGGTCGCCCACCTGCGCGACCTGGCCTACGATCTCGTGGCCGGGCACCATCGGGTACATCGCTCCGCCCCACTCGTCGCGGGCGCTGTGGATGTCCGAGTGGCACACGCCGCAGTAGCGGATGTCGATCAACACGTCGTGCGGACCGGGCTCCCGGCGTTCGATCGTGTGCAGCGCCAGGGGCGCCGTCGGATGGGAGGCGGCATAGGCCGGAGTTGTGATCATCGCGTGACCCTCATTTCTATCAGGCGGAGTCGGCTCGGGGGACGTCCGCATCGCGGAGCTGGCGATCGCCACCGGAACGCCGCTGTCTGCATCTTACTCAAGGACGGTTGAACCGGGTAGCTCCATGGTCCGTCGTTTTTGCCCAATCCTGCGCGCTCGCCAAGCTGACCAGGGCAGCTCGCGATCGCTCAGCGGCCGACCAGCTTCTGCCGGTCCGGGGAGTAGCGCGCCCCTTGCACCGTGACCTTCGAGGCCGCGCTCTCGATCGCGCGGAGATCGTCGGGCGTGAGCTCGACGGCGGCCGCCCCGAGGTTCTCCTCCAGGCGCGCCAGCTTCGTGGTGCCCGGGATGGGGACGATCCACGGCTTCTGGGCGAGCAGCCATGCGATCGCGAGCTGGGCGGGCGTCACGCCCTTCCGGCGCGCAATGTCGCTGAGCAGGTCGACCAGGGCCCGGTTCGCCCTTCGGTTCTCCGGAGTGAAGCGGGGCACGGTGTTGCGGAAGTCGGAGCGATCGAAGGACGTGTTCTCATCGATGCTTCCGGTGAGGAAGCCCTTGCCGAGAGGGCTGAAGGGAACAAAGCCGATGCCGAGCTCCTCGAGGGTCGGGATCACGTCCGCCTCGGGCTCTCTCCACCAGAGCGAATACTCGCTCTGCAGAGCCGTCACGGGCAGGACCGCGTGCGCGCGCCGAATCGTCTGGACTCCAGCTTCCGACAGGCCGAAGTGCTTGACCTTGCCTTCCTGGATCAGCTCCTTCACCGCTCCAGCGACCTCTTCGATGGGCACACCGGGATCGACGCGGTGCTGGTAGAAGAGGTCGATGGCCTCGACCTTGAGTCGCTTGAGAGAGGCCTCGGCGACTTGCTTGATGTGCTCGGGGCGACTGTTCAGACCTCTTTGGGCTCCGGTCGCGGGATCGAGGTCGAACCCGAACTTGGTGGCGATGACCACCCGATCACGGTAAGGGGCGAGGGCTTCACCCACGAGCTCCTCGTTCGCGAACGGGCCGTAGACCTCGGCCGTATCGAAGAAGGTGACCCCGCGCTCCACGGCCGCCCGGATGAGCGCGATCATCTCCTGCTGGTCCTTGGCAGGCCCCAGGCCAAAGCTCATGCCCATGCACCCGAGCCCGATGGCCGAGACTTCCAGGCCGCTGGTTCCCAATTGCCGCTTTTGCATCATCCTTCCTTTCCATCAGGGGCGCCGCAGCGCCGCCAAAAATGCTGTCTGCATCTTACTCAGGGGCGGTCGAACGCGGTAGCTCAATTCTCCGCCGTTTTTGCCCAATCCTGCGAGACTAGCCGACGCGGGGCCAAACATGGGGTATCCTGACGTCACGATAGCCGCTCCGCGCCGAAGGACCGACCGATGATGGCGAGGCTTCAACCACCCGGGCGGGACCGTTTCGCGGCCACCGAGGACCACGCGCATGCCGAACGTCACGCTCTTCGTCTGTGGCGACGTGATGACCGGACGGGGGATCGATCAGGTCCTGCCCCATCCCGAGAACCCTCGACTGTACGAACCCTACCTGCACGACGCCCGCGACTACGTGCGACTGGCCGAGGAGATCAACGGCCCGATCCCGCACCGGGCGGATGTTGCCTACCCCTGGGGAGATGCCCTCGACATGCTGCTGAGCGCGCGAACGGACGTGCGCCTCATCAACCTTGAAACCAGCATCACGACCAGTCCGGCGGCGTGGCCGGGCAAGGAAGTCCACTACCGCATGCACCCCGGGAACATCGGCTGCCTGACGGCGGCCCGCCTCGACTGTTGCTGCCTCGCCAACAACCACGTGCTGGATTGGGGGTACCCGGGGCTCGACGAGACGCTGCAGACCCTGGACATCGCGGGAATTGCCCACCCCGGGGCGGGACGCAATGCCCTGGAAGCAGCCTCTCCAGCCGTGCTCACGCTACCGGGCAAAGGTCGCCTGCTGGTCTTCGCCCTCGGCTCGACCACCAGCGGCATCCCCGGGGATTGGGCCGCGACCGCCGATCGGGCCGGCGTCAACCTCCTCAGGGACCTGAGCAGCGAGACCGCCCGCTCCATCACCGCTGCGTTGCGGCCGTTCAAGCAGCCCGGCGACGTGGCCGTGGCCTCGATCCATTGGGGGGCCAACTGGGAGTTCCGGGTCCCCCCCGAGCAGATCGACTTCGCGCATCGGCTGGTGGAGGGTGGGTTCGATCTCGTTCACGGGCACTCGTCGCACCATCTGAAGCCGATCGAAGTCTACCGAGACCGTCTGATTCTCTATGGCTGCGGCGATTTCCTGGACGATTACGAAGGGATCCGCGGGTACGAGGAGTTCAGCCCCGAGTTGCGGCTGGGTTACCTCGTCAAGCTCGACCCTCAGGATGGCCGCCTCCTCGACCTCCTTCTCGAACCCATCACCATCCGGCAGTTCCGGCTCCAGCGGGCGTCGGAAGCGGAGGCCGACTGGACCTGCCAGCTGCTCAACGAGCTGAGCGGCCCCTTCGATACGCGGGTCCTACGGGCGACCGACGGGCGGTTGTCCGTCCACCGGAAATGACGCTCGACCGGTCTTCACCGGCCGGCAGGGTCCCACAGGCCGATCGATTGGCATAACCAAGGTTTTGCTAAAGGTTCGAGCAGCCTTAAGAAAGCTCGGGTGGCATTCCAGCCATAAGCCATGGTGTTAGCAGACCGTTAATCGACCAGCGGAGAATCCTGATGGCCGTCACGCTCAACACTGCTGCCCCCTCTGTTCGGCGAGCCGGTGCTCAGCGTGCCGGCACCATGGCGCCAGCCGATTCGCAGCAGCCCACTGCCCGGCGCATGGCGGCGGACCACGTCGTCCTCACCCCGCAGCGCCCCGGTTACGTGGGCACGGACCTCGACTTCCTTCCGCGCACGGTCATGAACGCGGAAGGCGATCCCGGCGATCCCATCAACCTGCTGATCAAGGGGCACAAATCCGACATCATCAAGGCCTTCGAAAAGGCGGGCTGGGTCCAAGCGGATCCGCTCAACATGAAGTCGTCGCTCAAGATGATCTGGGCCACGATCTCTCGCAAGCCCTACCACGACGCGCCGGTCAGCTCTCTCTTCTATGAAGGCTCCAAGCACAAGCAGGATCTTGCCTTCGAGCGCCCCAGCTCCAGCACCAAGCAGCGCGATCATTTGCGGCTCTGGGACACCGGACGAAAAGATGCCGGCGGTGCCGAGATCTGGGCCGTGGCGGCGACGGAGGACACGGGGATCGGCCGCAACCGTCGCGAACTGGGGATCACCCACCGGATCAACGGGAACGTCGACGAAGAGCGAGACCTCGTCTCCAAGACGTTGGCGGAAGTGGGCGTCCGCTCGCAGGGCATGTGGGAACGAGGGGCGACGGACGGCGTCAATGGTGGCGGCGACAAGTACCACACCGACGGCGGAGTGCACGTCCTGTCGGTGGCCGATCAGTCGTGGACCAATGCCCTCTGGAAGCAGTTCGGCAGCTTCATCCACGGCGGAGAAGGCAACTAGCAGTCTCTCGCGGATGGCGATTTGCCAGAGCTGACCGGACCGGCTGTCGTGCACGTTGTCCGCGATCGGCGGGGAGAACGTCACGTCGGCGCCGGAGTCGCGTTCCTCACCCAGGCGCCGGAGCTCGGCATCGCGATTGTCCTGATCAACGTGTTCAACGGCTCCTTCAGCTTCTGGCAGGGGTACAAGGCGGAAAAGGCCGTCCCGGGGGGACGTTCGCCCCCACCGAGGTCCCCAACCTCGTCTTCTCGGGGACCTGCGTGGTCTCGGGCAACGGGCGAGCCGTCGTCTATGCCACCGGCAAGGCGAGCGAGTTTGGTCAGAGCGCCCACCTGACGCAAAGCGTCGGGCTCTCACGGGTTCGGCTTGAGGATGAGCACGGGGACCGTGGACTCGGCGGCGATGCGGAGGGCGGTGCAATAGACCGGCATCTCCTCATCATCCACTCGGCGGTGGGAGCCCACCACAACGAGGTCAAAGTCTCCCTGCTCTGCAAAGCGCATGATGGTGAGGGCGGGCACCCCTTCCAGGACCACGCTCTGGGCGGAAAAGCCTTGCGCGCTCAAGGTTCGCTGTCCGGCCTGGACGACCTCGGTGGCCGCTTCCGCCGTGAAAGGCAGCGTATAGACGGTCAGCAGCGTGACGCTGGCGTCCCGCGGCGAGACGTAGGTGCTCAGGCGACCAAGGGCCCTCAAGCCCGCCGGGGAACCGTCGACCGTTGCCAACACTTTCATCTCGGCTGTCCTCTATCCCTGACCCCACGTCCAGATGAGTCCGATCGCAGCGGCCGTCATGGCCACGACCGTGACCCAACCCAGGCCATTGACGATGGGGCCGTTCACCCGCTCGCCCATAATGGCCCGGTTGTTCCCGACGAACATGATCAGCACGAGCAGGGGCGGCGCCAAGAGTCCGTTGATGACGGCCGTCCAGAACAACGCGTCGATCGGGTTGATGCCCACGAGGTCAATCCCCAGGCCGATGACCGTGGAGGCGGCAATGACGCCGTAGAAGCGCTTGGCGTTCCGCAGCTTCTCGTCGAGACCCGCCGGCCATCCGAAGGCTTCAGATACCGCATAGGCGGCCGAGCCGGTGAGGATCGGAACGGCGAGAAAGCCGGTGCCGATGAGGCCTAGGGCAAACAGGGCGCGCGCCGCCTCCCCGGCCAGGGGGCGCAGGGCTTCTGCGGCCTCGGTGGCCGAGTTGATGTCGGTCTTGCCGGCCTTGAAGAGCGTCGCCGCCGTCGCGAGGATGATGAAGTACATGACCAGGTTCGAGAACAGCATGCCGAGGGTGACGTCCACCGTGGCGTCCCGGATCTCCTCGTCACTCGCCCCCCGGCGCGCGGCCACGGTGAGACGCCCCCGGCTCACCTCTTCCTCGACCTCCTGGTCTGCTTGCCAGAAGAACAGGTAGGGCGAGATGGTCGTGCCCAGGATCGCGACCACCATGGCGAGGAACCGGCCATCGAAGGAGAAGGTCGGCACTAAGGTGCCGCCGAGCACCGCTCCGAGATCCGGGTGCGCGAAGAAGGCCGCCCCGATGTAGGCGAACAAGGCCAAGGACAACCACTTGAAGATTCGACAGATCAGGCGGTAGGCCCCCCAAACCTGTACGGCCAAGATGAGGAGCGCGACGGGAACGACCATGAGGCCGATGGGCAGCGGGACGAACATGTTGAGGGCCGCGGCGATCGCCCCGATATCGGCACCCGCATTGATGGTGTTCGCCACCACCAGGAGCAGGACGGCCGGATAGAGCAGCCACCGAGGGTAATAGAGGCGCAAGACGCCGGCCAGGCCGCGGCCACTGACCATGCCGATCTTGGCGCAGACGAGCTGGACGGCCGCCATCATCGGGAACGTGATCCATGCCATCCAAAGGGTCGCAAAGCCAAAGCTGGCGCCCGCGACGGCATACGTGCCGATCCCCGACGGATCGTCGTCGGAAGCGCCCGTGATGAAGCCCGGCCCGAGCTTGCCCAACAGCTGACTGACCGGGTTCTGCCTCCCTGCCGAGAGTTGCCCGGAGGGCGGTTCGGGAGGGGGCGCATCGGGGGGGGTGCGGCTCATTCCATGAGCGTGCGCGACATCGGCGCCTGCGGCCAGAGAGCAACTCCCGAAATTGCTTGGCCGAGTTGCGGGATGCGGGGGCTTCCGTTGCCGCGAGCGCCAGGAAGGTCTAGGAGCCTGCGAGTTGCCGCATGACCTCTCGCTCGACGTGGCCCAGATCCTGAGGCCCCAAAGGTGACGGCAAGCCCCGCAGCTGGGAAAAGGGCCGGCGAATGAGCCGGTTGAGGACGAACTCGCCCTCTTGAATCGAGCAGACGCAGGCATACGCCAGTCGGACCGGCAAGAGCGAGCGCGTGCGCGTCATCTGCCCCTGGTGGTGCCGGACCAGAGCCCTGACCAGGTCCCGGGTCGCCGCGGCATAGTAGCTCCCGTCCTGACAGCGCAGCTGATAGATGTACCACTCGTTCTCGGTGAGGCTCCGCATCGTGTGGATCCTTTCAGGAGCCTGGGCTGCAGCACGATTGGAATTCGGCGCATGAGGCCGTCTCGCGCCGCGCTGCATTCGTCCTTTTCCCAGCGATCGTACGAGGACTGACCCAGACACCGCTCGTTGCCAGAGGAGCCGCCGGCAACGAGCAGGAGCCCGACAGCGCCCTTGCTGTCGGGCGAAGCAGGACCCTCCCGCGAGCGGAGGCCCCTACGGTGAGCGCGTCACAGCGTGACGCCCGTCTTGATCTTGGCCAGGCGTTTGGGGGTCATGCCCTTGAGGGCCCTGAGGTCTTCGAGCCTCCGGATGGGCCGTGCGGCGATGATCCGCTGGGCCATGAGCTCTCCGACGCCCGGTACCAGCGCGAGCTGCTGGCTCGTGCCCGTGTTCAGGCTCACCCGGCGAGCCGTCACGGCCCACGCGGCAGGCTGGAAGCTGCCGGGGCTAACAACGCCCGGGGCATTGGCCAGGGCCATCAGCCCTGCCAACACGATGGCCCTTCCGTGCACGCCTCAGAACCTCCATCCATCGGGTGGCGGGGCCTACTTCGCGCGGCGATGCGCCTTGTGATGCTTGACCACATGAAAGGGCGCGTGGCTCACCTTCTTGAGGGTCGCCTTGCGGGGCACCGCCATCGCGTGCGACTTGGCATGGTGGCGGGGCTTGGCCTCGGCGGTACCGGCGACGAAGGCCGAGGCCAGGACCACGGGCAGCAGGTAGGCGAACAATTTCTGCATGGGACTCTCCTCTCAAGCGGGCCCCTCGGCCCTCGACCTAGCCACCATGACAGCCCATGCTAGGAGGCCCCTGTGAACGGCTCCTCCGAAACTAAGAGTTGGCTGAGAAAACGCTGAGAGTCAGCGGCCCCGCTCTCCAGGCGCAGGAAGGTTAGCGTGAACGTCGTCCCGATCCCCGGGTAGCTCGTGAGCTCGATCCGCCCCCCGTGCTGCTGAACGATGGACTTGGCGATGGGCAGCCCCAGGCCGGATCCTCCCGCGTCGCGGCTGCGGTTCGCATCCACCCGGAAGAAGCGGTCGTAAATCCGCGCCTGGGCCTCGAGGGGAATGCCGATGCCCGTGTCCTTGACCTCGACCCGGGCCTCGGAGCCCGCATGGGTCAGGCGCAACGTCACCGCCCCGCCGCCCTGGGTGGCCCGCCGTGCGTTGTCGAGCAGGTTGATGAAGACCTGGCGCAGGCCGTCCACATCCCCCTTCACCCATGTGACCGGGGGATCCGCCTCCCAGGCGACGGGTATCCCGAGCGGCTCGAATTGCTGGACGACATCCTTCAAGAGCTCGTCCAGCCGAAGCGGCACCTGCGCCTCCGCGCGCGTCGTCCGGGACGAATCGAGCAGGTCGATGACCAGACGCGTGAGGCGCTCGACCTCCCGCAGGGCGACATCGAGCCAGCGGGCCGCGCCCTCCGGATCGCGAGCACCGAGGCGCTGGATCAGCTGAAGGTGGCCTCGGATGGCCGTGAGGGGGCTCTTGAGCTCGTGGGAGGCGTCCGCGACGAAGCGCTGTTCGGTCTCGAAGCTGCGCTCGAGGCGATCGAAGAGCTGGTTGAAGGTCGTCGCGAGCCGATCGATCTCGTCGCGGGGTCGGCCGGACATGGGCAAGCGCCGACGCAAATCGGTTTCCGTCCAGCCGTTGACCTCTTCGGTGATGCGGACGACCGGAGCAAGGGCCCGCCCCGCGAAGACGTGTCCCGCGAACAGGGCCACCAGGCCAGCCCCGAGCCAGCCAGCCAGCTCGATGGCCTGCAGATCGCCCATCGTCCGCTTCATGTCCTCGAGAGGATAGGCAACCTGGATCCATCCCCCCTGCTGGCCCGACAGAAGCAGGGGCTTGGTCACCAGCAGCACCCGCGGGGAAAAGAACAGGTGCGGCAGCGGCAGGTCGATCTCCTGGACTCCGGCGGCCACCGCGCGCGGGAACCGCTGGTTTCCGAGGTTGGGGCTCTTGTTGAGGACCCGGCCCGCCGGATCCGAGAGCGAGACGTAGAGGCCATCGTCCGAAAACGCCCGGATCAGGGCTTCCGGCGATCGCAGGTCCAGAGGCGGCATCCCTTTCTGGCTCCGCTCGTCCGACAGGTCACGCAGGTAGTTCTGAACCTGCAGCAGCCGGACCTCGCAATCGGACTGGGCCATGCGCCCCAGGGCGGTCGAGACGGCCCCCAGGGTGATCCCGATGCGCACCACTCCGATCCCCATCAGCAACAGGGCGAAGAGCAGCGTCAGTCGCCAACGGATGCTCACGGCGTCTCCTCCTTGAGCACGTAGCCGACGCCGCGCACCGTGTGGATGAGGCGGCCGAGCCGTTCGGCCTTGAGCTTGTTGCGCACGTAGCGGACGTAGACCTCGATGACGTTGTCGTGGCCATCGTAGTCGTAGCCCCAGATGGCCTTGAGGATCTGCGCCCGGGTGAGGACCTGCCGGGGATGTTGCATGAAGAGGGCCAGCAGATCGAATTCCTTCGGCGTCAGGGCGATGAGGCGATCGCCGCACCGGACCTCGCGTGTGCTCACGTCGAGGCTCAGCTCGCCATGGACGAAGCAGGTCTTGGGGCGTGGCCGGCGCATCCGCAGCTGGGCATGCACGCGGGCCACGAGCTCTTCCAGGTCGAAGGGCTTGGCGAGATAGTCGCTGGCGCCGGTGTTGAGCCCCTCCACACGCTCGGCGGGCTTGCCCATGGCCGACAGCATCAGGATCGGCACGTCGGACGTCCGACGGAGGCGGCGGCACAGCTCGAGGCCATCCAGGCCGGGGATCATCCGATCCAGGATGACCAGGTCGGGCTCCTCGCGATAGGCGGCCACCATGCCGCGCATGCCGTCCGACTCGACCAGGACCTCGAAGTTTTCGGAGCGGAGGATCGTGGCGACGAACTCCGCAATGGGGGCTTCATCCTCGATCAAGAGGATGCGGGGTTTGGGCTGCATGGGGAGGGCCTCCCTGCCATGGCTCGGGATGCTACGGCGGCATGGGCCTGCGGCGCATGCGCAGGCTCTTAGAGCACCTAGCGACCGACTCTCATCGGCAAGGAGGCAGCATCAAACACCCCCCAGACGCCAGGGCTGGCTCAGCAGCACCGGGGGGCCTCTTTGAAAGCGCCGGAAGGTGGGCGCCAGGGGCGGCGCACGCTGTCGCCGAGTGGCTCGCAGGAGGAGAAAACCGGGCCAAACCAGGACCCAGAGGACCGGGAGGACCGCCGCGAACGCCAGGTGCAGCGAAGGCGACTCTTCCAGGGCCGCCCAGACCTGGGCATCGTCGATTTCCAGGTGTTTGGGCCCCAGCCACGCATGCGGCTCGGCACCGGGCGAATCGCCTGGCGCCAGGTGCCCGCTCGCCGCTCCCATCGGAGGCAGGAATCCGAGGTGGGGATTGCCGAACGGCAGGGAGCAGTACAGGTAGGTGACCGCGCAGGCCAACAGGATCACCCACCAGTTGGCCGGGGGGCGACGTAATCGGCATGCGGGCGAACGATGACGGCTCATGGGTCCTCGGATGGCGTTACGTGGGTGCACTATAGCACCCCCCTCGCGGTCGCACAAGCGCTCGGCATCACGCCGCCCGGCCGACACGGCGCCCCGCATCAACGGGGCGCCGTGCGGATCTCGACGGCGATCAGTCGCGGCTCAGCGCCGCGGCCAGCTCCTTGTCGAAGTCTCGGTAGGGCTCACCGCTCACGTCGACGACGACCCGCCGGATCGTCCCGCCCTTGAAGGCAAAGGGCGAGGCGTAGTCGTCCGAGATGGGCTGGGGGCCGGCTCGCCCGACCAGCAAGACGGATCCCGCGAGCGCGAACCTGCCCGCCTCGGTCAGGAGGGGGGCCTCCGCCACCTTCTTGGCGTCGATGTAAAGCGCCGCGCTGGCCTTGAAGCCCAGCGGATCCTTGCCCTCCATGCGCACGCGCACGCCAAGGCGCCTGGCGTTCAGCGGGACGTCGACGTCCGAGACCAGCTTCTGGATGCGCTGCCCCAGCCAGTTGTACGTGTAGCAAAGCTTGCCGTCCTTGAGGTAGAGGGCATGCCCACCGAACCGGGTGCCCTCCGTGACCAGGACCCCCTCGACCTCCGGCGAGGTCAACGTCACCTCGGCCACGAGGTTGAAGGAGCGGCCCCGGATGTTGGCCGCCACGGCCTCGGGCACGCCCGCGGTGTCAGGATAGTAGACGTAGGACGTGCGCGGCGCCGAGATCTCGGGGCGCACCTCGTTCAGGATCTCGACCGGGGTCCGGTCGTCGAGCGGTAGACCGTTGTACTTGCCGGCGAGCATGAACCACAGGTTCTTCATCTGCTCCAGCTTCTCGGGCATCTGGGCAGCCAAATCCCGCATCTGGTTGCGGTCCTCGTCCAGGTGGTACAGCTCCCAGCGGTCCTTGGCGAAGTGGCCCCAGTTGGAGGGCACCGCCGGGTGCACGGCGCTTGCATGCCAACCCTGGTACCAGATGCCACGGGTGCCCAGCATGACGTAGAACTGGGCCTGCTTGGGGGTCGGGGCCTGCGCGTTCGAGAAGGTCTGCTTGAAGCTGACACCCTCGATCGGGCTCTGGGTGACGCCCCTCACCGTCTCGGGCGGGGTGATGCCGAGACAGTCGTAGATCGTCGGCACCAGGTCGATGGCATGGATGTACTGATCGCGAAGCTCGCCCCGTGCCTTGATGCCCTTGGGCCAAGAGATGACGCAGGCGTCCGCCGTGCCGCCCTCGAAGCTCGAGTAGCGCTTGAACAGCTTGAAGGGAGTATCGAAGGCCATGGCCCAGCCCGTCGGGTAATGGTTGTAGGTGGCCTCGCTGCCCAGCACGTCCAGGTACTGCATGTTCGTCTCGAGAGAGTCGGGCACGTTGTTGAAGAAGTTGTTCTCGTTGACCGACCCGTTGGGGCCCCCCTCGCCGCTCGCCCCGTTGTCCGAGACCATGACGATCAAGGTGTTGTCGAGCGTCCCCGCCTCCTCGAGGAAGTCGAGCAGGCGACCGATCTCGTGGTCCGTGTAGGAGATATAGCCCGCATAGACCTCGGCCATGCGCGCAAAGAGCCTCTGCTCGTCGGCGTTGAGGCTATCCCACGGCCGCACCGTGTCGCCCTCGGGCCAGGGCTGACCCTCCGGACCCTTGACGTCCTCGTAGGGGTTGATGGGCGGCAGTTCCGTGTTCTGGGGAACGATCCCCAGCCTCTTTTGATTGGCAAGCACGATCCGCCGGTATGCCTCGTAGCCCATGTCGAACTTGCCCTGGTACCGGTCCGCCCACTCCTTCCAGACCTGGTGCGGTGCATGGGCGCAGCCGGGGCAGAAGTACATCAGCCACGGCTTGTCGGGGGCGATCACCTGGGAGTCCCGGATGAAGCGGACGGCCATGTCCACCAGATCCTTGCTGATATGGTAGCCCTGCCTGGGGGTGTACGGCGGAAGCACGGCGTGGTTGTCGTAGATGAGATCGGGGTACCACTGGTCGGTCTCTCCCCCGAGAAAGCCGTAGAAGCGCTCGAAGCCACGCCCCAAGGGCCAACGCACCTTGGTGGCGGCCATGTTGCACTCTTCATCCGGCGTCAGGTGCCATTTGCCAAGGGCAAAGGTGTTGTAGCCGTGCTCCACCAGGACCTCCGAGAGGAACGCATTCTCGAAGGGGATGTGCCCGTTGGATCCCGGGAAGCCGGTGGCCGCCTCGGTGATGCAGGCCATGCCGTTGCTGGTGGCGTTTCGGCCATTCAAGAAGCAGGAGCGACTCGGCGAGCAGAGGGCCGTGGTGTGGAACTGGGTGTAGGTCAGGCCCTTGTCGGCGAGTCGCTTGAGGTTCGGCACCTCGATGAGGCCGCCGTAGATCTCCATGGCCCCGAAGCCCACGTCGTCCATGACGATATAGAGCACGTTGGGCGCGCCCTCGGGCGCCTTGGGTGGCTCGTACGGGCCAAAGTCCGGCACGGAGTCCCGGACGTCCAGGGCAATACGTCCTTTGAACGGCTTCGACATCGGAACACTCCCTTCGCACATGGCGCACTCATCCGCACCCTAGCACCGGGCCCCACGGGCTCCAAGCCTCTGACGAGGGAAGGAGGACCGGCACTCCGCTCCGCCAGGGACTGCTTGAGGCTTTTGCCGTCAGAACGTCGATGCTATAAGCAGGACGATCCGAGTCGAGGGGAGGAGGGGCCATGAGTCGAAAGAGGCACCCGGGAGGCTTTGACGTCCGGATCGATCGCAACGTCTATCCACGCCCCGGCTATTCGTATCCCGATGCGGAGATCGGGCTGACCTACCAGGACTCGAAGCCCGACTTCCCCACCCCCCAGGAAGCCCCCGAGGGTTCACCGAACATTCTCCTGGTCCTGCTCGATGACGTGGGATACGGGTGGTCGAGCGCCTTCGGGGGGCTGGTGGAGATGCCGACCGCCGAGCGCCTGGCCGGACAGGGGCTGAAGTACTGCCAGTTCCATACGACCGCCCTGTGCTCGCCGACCCGCGCAGCCTTGCTCACCGGGCGAAACCACCACTCCGTCGCGTCGGGGGTGATCCAGGAACTGGCCAACGGGTACCCGGGCTACTCGGGCATCATCCCCAAGAGCTGCGCCACCATCGCGACCCTGCTGGGCCAGAATGGCTTTGCGACCGGGTGGTGGGGAAAGAACCACAACGTCCCCGACAACCAGACGAACATGGCCGGCCCCTTCGACAACTGGCCCACGCACATGGGCTTCGACTACTTCTACGGGTTCATCGGCGGGGAGTCGGACCAGTTCTACCCGGCCCTGTACCGGGGCACGCAGGCCGTCACGGTGCCCAAGACCCCGGAGCAGGGCTATCACCTGACCCGTGACCTGGCCGATGACTGCATTTCGTGGATGCGCCAGCAGAAGGCGATCGCCCCCGACCGACCGCTGTTCGTCTACTTCGCGCCCGGCGCCACGCACGCCCCGCACCAGCCGCCGCTCGACTGGCGCGGGCGCCACGCGGGCCGCTTCGACATGGGCTGGGACGAGTACCGCCAGAAGGTCCATGCCCGCCAGCTCGAGCTCGGGGTGATCCCGCCCGCCACCAAGCTGACACCGCGGCCGGCCGAGATCCCCGCTTGGGACTCGTTCCGCGCCGACGAGCGACGCCTGATGGCAAGGCAGGCCGAGAACTTCGCGGACTTCCTGGCCCACACCGACTTCGAGGTGGGGCGCCTCGTCGACGCCCTCCAGGAGCTCGGCCAGCTCGAGAACACGCTGGTGATCTACATCATCGGCGACAACGGCTCGAGCGCCGAGGGGAGCCTGATCGGTACGATCAACGAGTTTCTCTGCCTCAACGGCTTCCCCATCACCAGCGAGCAGCTTTTGCCGCGCCTCGAGGAGTGGGGGCTGCCCGGCACCACACCCCACTACGCGGTGGGCTGGGCATGGGCCGGGGATGCTCCCTTCAAGTGGACCAAGCAAATCGCCTCGCACTTCGGCGGGACGCGCAACGGTTGCCTCATCTCGTGGCCGGCTCGGATTGCGCAGGGCGGCGGCAAGCGCATGCAGTTCCATCATGTGATCGACGTGCTGCCCACCATCCTGGAGGTGATCGGGATTCGCCAGCCGACCATGGTCGACGGCGTGCCCCAGAAGCCGATCGAGGGCGTGAGCATGGCCTACACCTTCGAGCCCGAGGGAGCCGACACTCCGAGCAAGCGCCATACCCAGTACTTCGAAATGTTCGGCAACCGGGCCCTCTACCACAAGGGCTGGATGGCCTCATGTCGGCACGGACGCTTGCCATGGGAGAACTTCGGCTCGGCGGACTTTTCGAAGGACCGGTGGGAGCTCTACAACATCGCCGAGGACTTCAGCCAGGCCACGGACCTGGCGAGCCAGCATCCCGACCTGCTGCGCCAGTTGCAGGACCTGTTCCTGGTCGAATCGGCCAAGTACAACGTCTTGCCCCTCGACGATCGCTTTGCCGAGCGCATGGACGTTAGCTTACGACCGAGTTATTTCGCAGGCCGCACGCACGTCGTCCTCTATCCCGGAATGGTGCGCCTGCCCGAGGGCAGTGCCCCCAAGACGCACAACATCACCCATACCATCACCGTCGACGCCCTGGTCCCCGAGGGTGGGGCCGAAGGAGTGCTCGTCTGCCTTGGTGGCGACACGGCGGGCTGGACGATGTTCATGATGAAGGGTCGCTTGATCTACCACTACAACTGGTTCGACCAGGAGCGATACGAGGTCATCTCGAACCGGCCGGTCCCCGCAGGCAAGGTCGAGCTGAAGGTGGAGTTCATCAACGAGGGTCGCGTCCTGGGTGGACCGGCCACCGTCCGGCTCTACATCAACCAGGAGATCGTCGGGACCGGTCGGATCGAGAAGCAGGTCCGCGGGCGCTTCAGTCTCGAGTCCCTGGACGTCGGCATGGATACGCTCACCCCCGTCAGCAAGTCCTATGCCCATCGCAGGCCGTTCGCCTTCACCGGGACCCTCGAGAAGGTCACGTTCGACTTCAGCGAGGGGCTCGATTTCACCCCCGAGCAGCGGCTCGAGATGCACCTCAAGATGGATTAGCCGCCAAGCGGGAACCCGCCCCGCCGTAGCCTCACGGCTGCCGCGGGGTGGGGACGAAGAAGGCGCCTAACAGGGCCCCGGGGGTCCAGAGGTCTTCGGTGACCACGTTGTAGACCAAGAGGCGCCGGAACTCCGAATCGGGCGAGCTCGGGACGTTGAAGACGACCTCGAAGGCATCGACGAACTTGGGATCCGGGTCGGTCAAGCCACCATTGGCCAGGTTCAAGTAGGGCACCGGATCGATGGAACCGGTCCAGAGGTCCATGACGTAGGCCAATCCGCCCTTCAAGTCCTGCCACACGATGTAGCGGTTGAAGAACGGGTCGATCCGGGGGGAGTCCGCATGCATCCCCCCCTTGATCAAGGCGTCGGGCAAGAGCGCCATGACGACGTGATCCCGGGTTCGATACAGGTAGAGTCCCCCGTCCGCCGTCGAACAGACGGCGCCATCCCCGTGGCTCGCGATGCGCAGCGACGTGAGGCCTCCGTGCCGAGCCGCAAAGGCGTTGAGGGGAAGGATCGCCCGAGGCTTGCCGAGCCACGCACCGTCCCGTGGGTCGTCGTAGCCCTCCAGCGGATCGGGGGGCCCGGGGGTGCCGGTCGGATCGGGCGAGGGGGTGGCGCTCGGTACAGGCGAGGAGGCGGGTTTCGGGGTAGGGGGACCGACCGGCACCCGCGTCCCCGGCAGCTTCATGTAGGCGAACCCGATGCCCCGCGCCGCCAGGTGCGGATCCGAGGTGCCGAGGAAATAGAGCTCGTCGTCGTCGTCGAGGGACGGCGAAAAGGCGAACCCACCGACCTCGAGCCCGTCCACGAGCTTGATCCGTTCCTCGCGCGGCGAGTCGTAGAGGAAGACGTCGAAGTCCAGGTCATAGCAGAAGACGTCGGGATAGGGCTCGCTCACGTTACCGACCCCGAAGCCCGCCTGGGGAAAGAACGCGACGTCGTGAAGGTCCTTGCGGTACCGCACCAGCACCGTCCTGCCGGCCGTGGTGAAGGCAAAGGCGTAGTGGTCGGCAGGAACGGGAGTCTTGCTCGGACTGGCCGGAGGGGTGAGCACCAGGCCCGGCCGTCCCGGGGCACGCCCGGGGGCAAGGTAGGGGGCAGGTGGCGCGATCGCGCCCTCCGGCCCCCGCGTGCCGCATGCGCACAGGCTGCACAGCAGGAGCAGGCCCGCCCACAAAGCCCACCTGCGTGACGGCCACACGTCGCCTCGGAGCCTCTGACGCCTGCCGAGCCGGTCATCCATGGCCCCACGTTAACCGAGCAAGCACCCGTCCGCCGCTCCAATCGGACGAACAAGTTGGTGAGGGACGTGGGGTCGACGCCGCTCCGCCCGAAAGGGGTCTCCGTGCCGAGAATGTCCGTCGGTCGGACCGATGGCCATGCTCGGCATGCGGGCTATGCTCCGCCCCCACAGGAGGGCTTGCCATGAGCGACGAGGCGATGGTTTGGATCGAGGGCGGCACCTTCACCATGGGCTCCGAGCGCCACTATCCCGAGGAGGCCCCCGTACGGCGCGTCACCGTCGACGGGTTCTGGATCGACCCGGTGGCTGTTACCAATCGCCAATTCAAACGCTTCGTCGCCAAGACGGGCTACGTGACGGTGGCCGAGCGCTCCCTGGATCCATCCCAGTACCCGGGGGCGGACCCCGAGCTACTCAAGCCCGGAGGGCTCGTCTTCCGCAAGCCCCCAGGACGCGTGGACCTGCGAGATTACCGCCACTGGTGGGCCTACGTCCCCGGGGCCAACTGGCGGCATCCGCTAGGGCCCGGAAGCAGCATCCAGGGCCTCGATGACCACCCGGTGGTCCAGATGGCCTTCGAGGACGCCCTCGCCTATGCCCGCTGGGCTGGCAAGGAGCTTCCGACCGAGGCCGAGTGGGAGTTCGCGGCGCGCGGCGGCCTCGACGGCGCCGACTACCCGTGGGGCGACGCCCTGATGCCGGGCGGCAAAGCGCTCGCCAACTTCTGGCAAGGCGAGTTCCCGTGGCAGAACCTGGCTCCGGGCGGCCGCTTCGGCACCGTGGCGGTCCGGAGCTATCCGCCCAACGGCTACGGGCTCTACGAGGTCGTGGGCAACGTCTGGGAGTGGACCCTGGACTGGTTTGCGACCCATGGCGCCCTGGCGGATTGCTGCCTGGAGGCCAATCCGAAGGGAGGCACCGAGCAAAGCAGCTACGATCCGGCCATGCCGCACATCCGCATCCCGCGCAAGGTCCTGAAGGGCGGCTCCTTCTTGTGCGCCTACAACTACTGCCGGCGCTACCGTCCCGCGGCGCGCATCCCGCAGATGGTCGACTCGGCGACCTGCCACCAGGGGTTCCGCTGCGTCCGGCGGAGCTGAGAATACCCGGGCCGCCCGGTCAGAAGGGCCCCGTTCGGAAGTAGATGCTGGCGAAGGTCAGGACGCCGACCAGGGCCATTAGCAGGACGATCGCGAGCAACATGCCGCCGGGCGTCGATTCCGCCCCGCCGCCGATGCGCTGCAGCATCCGTCGGTACTGGTACAGGGCCCCCATCAAGGTCAAGGTGCCCAGGGCAATCAGCGTGAGCCCCAGATTGCGCGGGGCGTGCGGCCTGGCCAGCCCCTGGGACTGGGTCAGGTACTGGAAGAACTTGTAGATGGTGAAGCCGAACCCGATCATGGACAGGGCGGTCCGCACCCAGGCCAACAGCGTCCGTTCCGCCGCCAGCACGGTGCGTTGGACGGCGAGTTGGGTCGCATCGGGTCCCTGCGGATCGGCTTGCACCGCCTCCCTCCTGGACGCTAGTCGTCGGCCGGCTTCGGCACCAGCTCGACTTTGAGCTTGCCGCCCTCGCGGGCCGTGACGACGAGGCGATCGCCGCAGTCGGACTCGATGGTGAGCATCGAGTGGTCGGGGCTGAGCAGCAGCTGGGTGGGCCTGGCATTCCCCAGCTCCTTGCTCAGATCGACGGGACGGCCCGGCGGCGTCGCGGCTCCCGCAAGCTCGGTGGGAGCCGCCGCGGCGTCCATGACCGTCACGTGATTGGGGTTCGCCGTGCACTCGTAGACGAGCTTGGCAGGGCCGCCTGGAAAGACGAGGCGCTCCTTGAGCACCATGGGGGCGCCGCACTTGCTGCAGACGATGGTATCTGGACCCGTCATGGTCGGCACTCCGCCCTTTCGTCCGCACGTCTTCCCGGCCCGGCGCGGCAGGCTCACCCGTGGAACGACCCTTCTGCAGGCGTTCTAGGCTTGGCCCCCC
>DATNQJ010000161.1:0-2946 GCA_036704085.1 Stenomitos sp. | reverse complement strand
GCGACTGATTGACGACGCAGTCCTGGAAGCAGTCCACCCCGCACCGCAGACACGTGCAGGCGATGAGCTCCTTGTCGGTCATGAAGCCCGCGGTGATGAAGCCCTTGAGGCCCTTCAGGAGCGCCCGCTGGTCCTCGCTCGCCATGCGAGCGAAGATGGTCTCCAGACGGCTCCGGCGGGCGAGCTTCAGCCGCTCGATGACCTCCCGCCCGGCTTCGGTCACCGTGAGTTCCGAGAGCCGGCGGTCGCGCTCGCTCTCCTTGCGCGTCACCATGCCCTTGGCGACCAGGCGGTCGACGGCCTTGGTGGCGGCCGGATAGCTGACGTCGAGGCCGTCCGCGAGGTCGCCCACGCAGGCCGGGTCGTGGCGCACCAGGAAGTGGAGCGCCTCGACCTGAGCCGACGTGAGGTCCAGATCGGCGAGGTCCGGCAAGAGCTCGGTCACCAGCACGCGCTGGATGAGGTCCGAGAACAGGCCGAACAGGGTTTCGGCGTCGCGCAGGAGCACGTCTTTCATGCGGTCGCTCGCGTCCTTAGCTGAAGACCGGCAGTTCGACCATCCGGTTGAAGTTCCGGATGGAGACCTGACCAGCCATGTGACGGGCGATGTTGCGGAACGCCTCGGCCTGAGGGGACTGGGGCTCGGCCACGAACACCGGCTTGCCCTCGTCGCCGCCCGTGCGGATCTTGGGGTCGAGCGGGATCTCGCCGAGGAGGGGGACGTTCGCCACTTCGCTCATCTTGCTGCCGCCGCCGGTCGAGAAGATCGGGGTCTCGTGCGAGCACTGGGGGCAGACGAAGCTGCTCATGTTCTCGACGATGCCGAGGATGGGCACCTGCGTGGGCAGCTGCTGGAACATCTTGAGGCTCTTCATGCCGATCTGCTGCGCCACCGGCTGCGGCGTGAGGACGATGGCCACGCCCGACAGGGGGATCTGCTGGGCGAGGCTCAGGGGCACGTCGCCCGTGCCGGGCGGCAGGTCGACCAGCAGGTAGTCCAGCTCACCCCAGGCCACGTCGCGCTCGAACTGCTGGAGCACGCCCGCGAGCATGGGGCCGCGCCAGATGACCGGATCATCCGCGTTGGGCAAGAGGAAGCCGATGGACATCAGCTTGATGCCGTACTTCTCGATGGGGAGGATCTTGCCGTCCTGGACGTAGGGCTTCTCGTTGACGCCCATCATCAGGGGGATCGAGGGGCCGTAGATGTCGCCATCGAGTACGCCCACCTTGGCGCCCGTCTCGGCGAGGGCCAGGGCGAGGTTGACGGTCACGGTCGACTTGCCGACGCCGCCCTTGCCCGACCCGACGGCGATGATGTGCTTGATGCCGGGAATCGAGGTGGGCTGCAAGCTCGCCTGGACGTTCGCGCCCCACTCGATCGCGACCTCGGTGACGCCGGGGACCATGCGCTGGACCGCCTCGGTGCAATCGGCCTGGATCTTGCCCTTCAGGGGGCAGGCAGGAGTCGTGAGGATGACCTTGAAGCGGACGGTGCCGCCCTCGATCCGCACGTCGTCGATCATCTTGAGCGAGACGAGATCCCGATGGAGCTCGGGGTCGTTGACGGTGGAGAGGGCCTTGAGGACTTGTTCGACGGTAGCCATGGGCTGTGAAAGCCTCCTTGCAGTGTTGGGAAGTCTGGGTAAAGTTTAACGCAGTTAAGCGTGACTGGCAACCAAAAAGGACCCCCCGACCGGGGTCGGGGGGATCCGAGGGGCCTAGGCCGCGGTGTTGGTCGCGGGTTGCGATGTGGCCTTGCGGCCGCGATCGCGAATGATCACGAGCAGCGGGCTCGCATTGAAGATCGACGAGTAGGCCCCCGAGATGACGCCGATGAGCATCACCAGGGTGAACGCGAAGATCGTGTGGCCTCCGAAGAGCACCAGCGGCAGCAGGGTCAGGACCAGGGTGAGCGAGGTGTTGATGGACCGCGCGAAGGTCTGGTTGACGCTCCGGTTGGCGATGTCACCGAAGGTGTCGCCCTTCTTGGCGAACTTCAGGTTCTCGCGGAAGCGATCGAAGATGACGATCGTGTCGTGGACCGAGAAGCCCATGATGGTGAGCAGCGCAACCACGAGCATGCCGTCCGCCTCCGCCCCGATGGTGAGGCTCAGGAAGGCGAACGAGCCGATCATGATGATGCCGTCGTGGACCATCGCGATAATGGCCGAGAGGGCGAAGTCGAACTGGTAGCGGAAGGTGATGTACAGCAGGATGCCCAGGATGCCTAGGCCGAGGGCCAAGGCCGCGTTGCGCAACAGCTCCTGACCGATGGTGGGACCCACCGACTCGAGCCGGAAGTGCTGCTCGTCGAAGGGGCCGATCTTGCGCAGGGCGTCCTTCACCTCGAGCGACTTGTTCTTGTCCAGGTAGGGCGTGCGGACCGAGAAGGTCTTGTTGTCGGTCGAGGCCGTGATGTGCGGCTCGATGCCCTTGGACTCGAAGGCATGCCGGATGTCGCCCGTGTTCTCGGCCTGCGAGTAGGGGACCTCCATCAGGGTGCCGCCCGTGAAGTCGATGCCGAGCTTGACCGGCGTGCCGAACTTCTGGAAGCAGAGGGCGACCGCGATGATCGACGCGACGACCAGGGCGATGGAGATGCCGAACCAGAGGGCCTTCTTGCCCATCACGTCGACGAGGTGGTTCTCTTCGGGTTGTACCGTTTGGTTCGTGGCCATGCGTTTCCTCCTAGCTAGCCTTCTCGCTGGCCTGGACCTGGACGCCGAAGTAGACCGGCGACTTGAGGCCCCGGCGACCCTCCAGGAGCGTGTGCAGGAGGGCGCGGCTGACGGTGATGGCCGTGAACATCGAGACGATGACGCCAATGGCCAGGGTGAGGGCGAACCCGCGGACGAGACCGGTGCCGAAGTAGTAGAGAATGGCGCAGGTCAGCAGGGTCGTGGAGTTGGAGTCGAAAATCGCGGTGAACGCCCGCTTGAAGCC